>CACZOV010000022.1 GCA_902782915.1 uncultured Erysipelotrichaceae bacterium
AACAGCCCAAATTAACGCTTGTTGAGATTTCGGCTACGAAATCTATGAAACAAGAAGCCCATAAACTTTAGATTATGGGTAGTTCACGATGGTAGATTTTATGCAATTATGGGACATTCTGGAAGTGGTAAATCATATACAGTTACAAGAGAAAACGTAGAAAATAACTTTTTACATTATCATGACGTAAGTAAAAATGGAATTGATAAAGATTTATTTAATAAATATTTAGAGGAAAAAATAAACGATATTGATTTTATAAATAATTGTTTTAATAACTTTATATCTATCTAAAAGAACTAAAAAGTTCTTTTTTTTAGGCTTTAACATATTCTTAACTGGAGGAAATATGAAAGGACTAATGGAGGATGAAGTAATTAAAAATAGGAAATATTATGGTACAAATGAAATATCTTTATCAAAACGAAATAGATTTATTGATTTATTTATAGAGTCTTTGGGAGATCCAATGATTAAAATTCTTTTAGTAGCTTTAGTAATTAAAATTATTTTTTTATTTCAAGATTCTAATTATTTTGAAACTATTGGAATTCTTTTAGCAATTCTTTTATCTACGTTTATTTCAAGTATCTCCGAATATGGAAGTAATAAGGCTTTTCAAGAACTAGGTAAAGATATTAATAATATTAAAGTTAAAGTAAAAAGAGATAATATAATCAAAGAAATATTTATAAATGATGTTGTTGTTAGTGATTTATTAATTCTTGCATCAGGTGATAAGATAGGAGCTGATGGAATACTAATAGATGGAGAATTAAGTGTTGATGAGGCAATTTTAAATGGTGAATCAAAAGAGCAAAAAAAGAGTATTAATAGCAAGTTATTTCGTGGTACAACTATTTATTCTGGATATGGGATAATGAAAGTAACTAGTGTTGGAATTAATACAATGTATGGCAAAATAGCAGCTGAACTTGAAGAAAATGATCCTATTAGTCCTTTAAGAAATCGATTAATAGAGCTTTCTAAAATAATAAGTAAAATAGGATATATTGGAGCATGTTTAGTTACATTTGCCTATTTATTTTCATCAATTGTAATTAAAAATCATTATGATATTAATTTGATAAAATTGACAATTACTAATTTTCCTTTAATGATGAATTATTTAATTTATGCATTAACTTTAAGTGTAACTATTATTGTTGTTGCAGTCCCAGAAGGACTTCCAATGATGATTACTTTAGTATTATCAAGTAATATGAAAAAGATGTTAAAAAATAATGTTTTAGTAAGAAAATTAGTTGGAATAGAAACAGCAGGTAATATAAATGTATTATTAACAGATAAAACAGGTACTTTAACAAAGGGAAAACTTGAAGTTATAAAAGTTTTAAATGGTAATTTAGATAATGTAGATAGAAAAGATATTTTAAAAAATAAAAATAATTTTTTTGATTCTTTATATTATAATAATGATAGCTTAATAGATGATAATAAAAATATAATAGGAGGAAATCTAACTGACCAGTCTATTTTAAAGTATTTAAATACTAGTGTTAAAATAAAAAAACAAATATTAAATAAAAAACATTTTGATAGTTCTAGTAAATATAGTTCAGTAACTATAAAAGATATTACTTATTTTAAAGGAGCAAGTGAAGTTATAATCCCTAATTGTAATAAATACTTAAATAATAAGGGAGAAGAAGTAGTCTTAAAAGATAAAAACTATATTTATTTAAAAATAAAAGAGGTAACTAGAAAAGGAATAAGAGTTATAGCTCTTGCTTATAATCATAATAATAGTTTAAATAATTTGGTATTTATGGGACTTTTGTTTTTAAAAGATGAATTAAGACGTGAAGTAAGGGACGGAATTAGTTTAATTAAAAATGCTGGAATTGAAGTTATTATGATAACTGGAGATAGTAAAGATACTGCTTTATCTATTGCTAAAGAGTCTTTAATTGTTGATGGAGTAAATAATTTAGTTTTAGATAGTAACGATCTAAGTTTAATGAGTGATGATGAACTTAAGATGAAATTAAAAGACATAAGAGTTATTGCAAGAGCACTTCCACAGGATAAAAGTAGATTAGTAAGAGTTATTGAAGAGATGGATCTAGTTGTTGGAATGACAGGAGATGGGGTAAATGATGCACCAGCTTTAAGACGTGCTAATGTTGGCTTTAGTATGGGATCAGGAACTGAAGTTAGCAAAGAAGCTTCAGATATTGTTATTCTAGATAATAATATTTTAAGTATTGCCAAAGCTATTCTTTATGGAAGAACAATTTTTAAAAGTATTAGAAAATTTGTAATTTATCAATTAAGTGTAAATATGTGTGCACTTCTTTTATCTATTATTGGACCATTTATTGGATTCACAAGCCCTATAACAATTGTTCAAATGCTATGGCTTAATATGATCATGGATACTTTTTCAGCTTTAGCCTTTTCCTTTGAACCACCACTTCTTGAATATATGGAAGAATCTCCTAAAAAAATAAATGAAAAAATAATAAATAGTTATATGTATAATGAAATATTTGTAACATCTATTTATTCTGCAACTTTATGTATTTTATTTTTAAAACTCCCTATAGTTCGATTAATATTTAGAGTAGGTAGTAATAATGAATATTTAATGACTGCATATTTTGCTTTATTTATTTTTATTGGAATATTTAATTCTTTTAATGCTAGAACTTATCGTTTAAATATATTTTCTGATATTTTAAAAAATAAAGTATTTATATTTATTATAGGATTTATTATTATAGTTCAAATATATTTAATTTATTTTGGGGGAGAGTTATTTAGAACTTATGGTTTAGAAGCTCATGAATTTTTTTTAATTATTTTAATTGCACTTACAGTATGGCCAATTGATCTTTTAAGAAAACTTATTTTGAAATCCAAAAATTTAGAAAGAAAAGTTTAACTAATTAAAATATTATGTTATAATAACTTTAGAAAGTAGATGATTATATGAATAAAGATGGATTTACCCTAGTAGAACTTTTAGGAGTTATTGTAATTCTTGCAATTTTATCTGGTCTTGCAGTTTTATCTTATAGTAGTATTATTGCAACAGGCAAAAAAGGTATTTATCTGGATTTTGAAAAAAATTTAGATTCTGCAACTAGAAATTATTTGATGGATAACATGGATGAAATTCCTTTAGTTGGTCATAATAGATACGTATTTTATGATGAATTAATAACCAATAACTATATTGATAAATTAACTGATCCAAATGGGGGAGTATGTGATGGTAGTTTTGTTGAAATTAAAAGAGGAAGCGACGTAAGTAATAATTTAAATTTAGACTATAAGTCATGTTTAATCTGTAAAGATACAAATAATAACTATACATATAAAAGCGATGGATGTGATAGTATATATACAAAAGATGAGTGTTTTACATATACAATAAATAATAATCAAGCAGTTATTACAGATTATGATGCAAGTTGTGGTAAAGATTTAATAATTCCACTTAAAATTAATGATTATAAAGTAACTACAATAAGCGCAAATGCTTTTAAAGCAAGTCAAATAGAAAACGTTGTAATTCCAGATGGGGTAACAACGATTGGATATGAGGCTTTTCGTTCAAATCTGATAACTAAAGTTGTAATACCTAAAACTGTTACAACTATAGAAGAAAATGCATTTTTAGGAAATAATTTAGCAAGTATTAAAATACCTAATAGCGTAACTGTAATAAATAGTGGAGCATTTTTTGATAATAAGTTAACACGAGTTGAGATACCTAATGGTGTAATAACAATAGGAGAATCTGCTTTTAGAAATAATCCATTAATAAGTGTCGTGATCCCGTCTTCAGTTATTTCTTGGAAATGTAATGCATTTCCTACTGATACAGTAATTGATAATCAATCTAGTACTCAATGTAATTAAAAAAGAGTTTTAAGACTCTTTTAATTTTTCGATAATTTCTTCTGCTGCAATTATTCCAGAACGACATGCCCAAGCAACAACATTTTTACAACCAGCTATGTCTCCACCTGCATATATTTTAGAAATTGATGTATGAAATTTACCATCAACATCAATTTGTCCTTTTTGATCAAGATTTAAACCTAATTTTTTTATTAAAGGATCAGGATGAGATCCAATGGCTTTTATTAATAAATCACATTTTATTTCGTAATTACTTCCTTCGATATTTTGAATTTTAAATTCTTCTTCCTTAGTTTTAATAAGTTCTATTTTAGAAATTTTATCATGTCCTTTTATACTTAATATATTAGTTTGAAATAAAAAATTAACTCCATCTAATTTAGCATTTTCAAATTCTTTATCTTGACATTTCATTTTTTCTTTAGTATTTCGATAAACAATAGTTACTTTTTTAGCATTTTTTCTTATTAGAGTTCTTGCAACATCAATTGCTGTATCTCCACCACCAATAACAATTACCTCTTTATCATCTAAAGGAATTTTTTCTTTGTTTTCAAGAAATTCAAGAGCTCCATAAACTCCTTTTAAATCTTCACCTTTAATATTTAAGTGGTTAGAAATGTTTGAACCTATACTTAAAAATATTGAATCATATTGATTTTTTATATCATCTAATTGAAAATCTTTTCCAAGTTCTTTTTGATAGCAAACATCAATTCCTAGATCAAGAATATTATTAATAGCTTTTTTTACTAGATTTTTATCTAATCTAAATTCAGGTATTCCGTGTACTAATAAACCACCTAAATAGTCGTGTTTTTCAAAAATGGTTACTTTAATTGCTGCTTGTCTTAAAATATAGGCACAACTAAGTCCAGCTGGTCCTCCTCCAATTATTAATACATGATGATTAGTAATTTTAGGACTTTTAATTTTTAAGTTATTTAATAGTGCATATTTACCAATGAAAGCTTCTATTTTTCCTATTTCAACAGGGTTACTTGGTATTATTTTATTACACATTCCTTGACATTGTTTTTCATGAGGACAAATAAGTCCACATAATGATGGAATAGGTGCTGTTTTAGATAATAAATAAAATGCTTCTTCAATTTTATCTTTTTTTAAACATTTAATAAATCCTTTTATATCATTTTTTAAAGGACAACCTAATTGACAAAGTGGATTATTGCATTCTAAACATTTTTCTATTTCTTTTTTTATTTCATTCATAAAACTCCTTTCTAATTTATTTTATCATATTTTTGAAATTAAAAAACATAGTTTTCATAAACTATGTTCAATGTTTTTAAATTTATTAAAAGGATTATAATCTGGATAATTTGTAAATACTAGTTTTTCTTTAGTAGTTGGATGAATAAACTCTAATTTATAAGCATAAAGACCTAAGTTTTTATTAGTATCAAATCCATATTTTGCATCTCCATATAATGGATAATTTCTACTTGAAAATTGAACTCTTATTTGATGATTTCTTCCACTTTTTAAATTAATTTTTAAAAGAGATAAATCACAATCTTTAAGATAAGCTATTTTTTGGTAATAAAGTTCTGCTAATTTTCCAGATTTGTTATCTGTAACATAACTTTTAGTTTCTACTTTTTTTAAATAATCAGTTAATGTATCTTCATCTTTAATATTTCCATGAACTACTGCTAAATAACTTTTTTTAAATTCATGATTTAAAATTTGTTTAGATAATCTACTAGCTGCTTTTGAAGTTTTAGCAAATACCATTATTCCACCAGTTGGCCTATCAAGTCTATGAACAAGTCCTAAGTATACATTTCCAGGTTTTTGATATTTTTCTTTAATATAGTTTTTTAACATAGTTAACATATCTAAATCTTTGGTACTATCGCTTTGACTTAATAAATTAACAGGTTTTATTGCAACTAATAAGTGATTATCTTCATATAAAATAACTGGTTTATTCATATTCAATTAATCCTTTAATTCCACATGGAAGAACTAAATTATTTTTGGTTATAGGAAGTCCTATTTCATCTGATATGATTTTAACGTTGTCCTTTTTATTAGTAATTTTTAAAATATTTTCAATAACAATTGGTGAAAGTCCTGAATAAGAATTTATTAAAAGGAATAAAGGTTTATCACTTAAAAGGGAAGTACAAAGATCTACTAGTTCAAATAAATTTTTTTCTAAAGACCATATTTCACCATTTGCACCTTTTCCATAACTTGGTGGATCCATAATAATTACATCATACTTATTTCCACGACGTATTTCTCTTTTTACAAATTTAACACAATCATCAACAATAAAACGAATAGGCTTATCTTCAAAGTGATTTAATTTAATATTTTCTTTAGCCCATTCAACCATTCCTTTAGATGAATCAACATGAACAACACTTGCTCCAGCACTTAAACAGGCAAGACTTGCACCACCTGTATAGGCAAATAAGTTTAATACTTTAATAGGTCTTCCAGATTTTTTTATTTTTTCTTTCATATAATTCCAGTTAACTGCTTGTTCTGGAAATAATCCAGTATGTTTAAAACCCATTTGTTTTAAATTAAATTTAAGATCTTTATATTGCACTTGAAAAGTATTTAGATTAGTATTATCCCAATAACCACCACCTTTATTACTCCTTATATAAGTTGCATCTAATTTATTTATTTTGAAATCTTTGTTTTTCCATAGTATTAAAGGATCGGGTCTTAATAAATAAATATTATTCCATCTTTCGTATTTTTGTCCATTTGTTGCATCTATTATTTCATAATCTTTAAAGTCATTTACTATCTCCATTTAAAACCAACCTTTCTGATCGTAAAATGCAAATTTTTTCATCTATTTCAAGTGATTCTTTTAATATTTCTTTAACATCTAGATCACATGAATCTATCATATCATGAATTTTATCTTTAAGATAGATATTATTTTTATCTAATGTTAAATATGATTGTATTAGTGCTTTTCCTATTCTTAATCGGTGATTTTCAAAACTATAATCCGAACTATCTAGATCTCTTTTCATAAGACTTCTAATATCTCTTTTTAGAAAACGATGAAAAAAACCTTGAAGCATTCTTAAATAGTCATGATCTAAAAATCCAAACAAATCAGCAAGTGATGGAGAAGTTAAATATAAGTTATCGTTTATTTCAAAATTTGGTGTTAATTCTTTTTCTATATCCATATTTAAAAAAGATAAAATATATTTTATAGAGGTAAGTCCATTTTTATAGTCATTGTTTTTTAACGATTTTTTTTCTTGTTCAATATAGTAAAGAAAAAGTTTGGCAATTTCGTTTTCTATTTTTGCTTCAATAAATTTTACTTGATCAAAAAACTCATCTTCTTTTATAAATCCTTTTTGATAACTTGATATTTTATAGCTATCTTTAATCTTTTTTAGATGATTATAAACTCTTTTAGCAAAGTAAAAATCATAGAAATCATTAATTATTAAAGAATAATCTGAAAAAGTTATAAAAGTTTTTCCTCGATCAGAATAAGTAATATATAAATCAATTTTTTCTATCGGAATCATTTTATAGTATTCATCTTCTAAATCAAGTAATACATCTAAGTAATTTAAATATCTAGAATATACTTTACTTGGTTTTAAATGTTTAATTTCTAGTTTAAATAAAATAGAATAAATCTTTAAGATCTTTTTGGAAAGATCTAATATTTTATTTAATAATTCAATATCTTTGGTTTCCATATTTTCCTCCAAAAAAAAGGAGACTGTTACTCCCCCTGAAGTGTAACAGTCTATTTAAAAAGAATAAAAAGGGGTTGGCTAGTGTGATACTAGCGACCAATTCGCCTAAATTCCGAATTGGTGATTACTATATTAATCG
>CACZOV010000023.1 GCA_902782915.1 uncultured Erysipelotrichaceae bacterium
CTGGAAATCCAACAATAATATCAGTCGTAATAGCAATATTAGGAATACTTTTTAATTTATCAAATAATTTCTTATATTCTTCACTAGTATAACGTCTTCCCATAAGTTTTAATATTCGATTGCTCCCTGATTGAAGTGGTAGATGAACATAAGGCATAATATTAGGATAATCCCTTATAACATCAATCATTTTATCAGTAAAATCCCATGGATGACTTGTTATAAATCTAATTCTTGGAATATTAGTACGAGATACATCAATAAGTAAATTAGATAAATCATAATCACTATATAGATCTTTTCCATAAGCATTTACATTTTGACCAAGAAGAGTTACCTCTTGATAACCATCTCGAACTAATTCTTTAATTTCTTTTATAATATCTTCACGTCTTCTACTTCTTTGTTTTCCTCTAGTATATGGAACTATACAATAAGTACAAAACTTATCACATCCATAAATAATATTTACATAAGCTTTATATTTACTATCACGTCTAACAGGAATATTTTCAACAATATCCCCCTCTTTTGAATAAACTTCAATATTTAATTTAGAATCACTTAAATTCATTTTTAATAACTTTGGTAAATCATCTAAATTATGGGTACCAAAAACAAAGTTTACAAATTTATATTTCTTTTTAATTTCAGCAATTACTCCCTCTTCTTGAGCCATACAACCACAAAGTGCAACTACAAGCTTAGGATTAGATTCTTTTAAGTGTTTTATTCTTCCTAAAAAACCAAATGCTTTATTATGAGCATTTTCACGAATACTACATGTATTTAATAAAACAAAATCAGCATCATTTATATCAAATGTTTCTTGAAAATTCATTATATGAAGCATACCCTTAATATTTTCACTATCATGCTCATTCATTTGACATCCATAAGTCTTTAAAAAGAATTTCTTATTAAGTCCTATGTTATGTAAATCATTATCTATATTAAATTCACGAATTAAAACTTCCTCTTTTGTTCTTTTTCTTGCTAGTTTATAGTCAGGTGTTTTCATTTACATCCCTCATTTCGTGTATAATAATATCATAATTTTTTCTAATTTACAATAAAAAGATCTAGATTGTTTCTAGATCACAAGGTTATTTTAAAATATACTTACTTTTTATTTTTCAAGCATTTTATTTAAATAATTATCAGCATTTAAAGATAAACCTATTGTAAAGATATAAGCGAGTAAATAAACCCATACAAGTAAAATCAAAATATTTGATAAACTCCCATAATAAATATTATAATTACTATAATTATTTAAGTGATATGAATAAATACGAGATAAAACTAACCAAGAAATAGTTGTAAACCATGCACCATTATTCATATACCTACTATCTATTTTTTCAGTAGGTGCTAAAGTATATAGTATTTTTAAAAGAAAAAACATCAAGAATACAGAAAGTGGATATTTTAAAATATGATAAAAATTTGTAATAATACTTGTAGCACTTTCTTTAAAATTATTTGTTAAAGTACTAATAATTAAATCACCTAAAACGGGAACAACAATAATAAAAGCAATTAATAAAAATAAAATTAAGACCATACTAATAGCTTTTATTCTAATTTTTATAGTATCTTTTTCTTTTATTTTAAATAGTAAATTACTAGATATAATAATTGCTTTAGTTCCATTTGATGAAAGCCATAGACTAAAAATAAGAAATAATAATATATTATAGTTATTTGTATTTGTATTCATTGCTCCATCAATTAAACTTATAACAGCTTTCGGAACATTATTATTTAGAATTTGGATAATTCCATCTATTTTAAAAACTGATGTAAATATCCCAACAAGTGAACAAACTGGAACAATCATTAATACTAAGTAGAAGGCTAAATGACCTGGTAATATCTCCATTTCATCTAGCCTTATTAATTTTAAAATTCTTTTTAGATAATTCTTTATTTTATCTTTCATTACCTATAACTTTCTTTATCACTTTGCATATCAATCATTGCTTCGTTGATTGCATCATCGATTGTTTTAATATTATCAAATATCATGCTAAAACCAACTGATGCTCCATATCCATATGGAAGATCTGATAATTCTTTTCTAAGTTTCTTAGTATAAACATCTATTTGATCCTCGGTATATCCTACTAAGTAAATAACAAATTCAGTTCCATCTGTTCTAATAATTTCGGAGTTTTCTAGTTGAGTATTTACTAAAATACTAGCTGCTCTAACAATTAAATTATCTCCTTTTTCACGACCATAATTATCATTTATATATTTTAAATTATTTAAATCCACAACAACAATTGTTTGAGGATAAACTCTACTTGCATTCCATGAATCAATCTGTAAATTTAAATAATTTCTATTTTTTAGTGATGTTAACATATCTGTATACTTTTTACGATCTTCTTTTCTAACAAGTCTTAATTTATGACGATTTTTAATAAATACAAATATACAAACAATAATAATAATTGGTATTAAAATAATTGCAAGAATTAATAAATAGGCTTCTTCAAAACTTGAAGTTTTAAAGAATGATTCATTTAAATTATTAAATCCTGTATTACTATATTTATAATAAGAATTTGTATTAATTATATAGTTAAATAATCTAAAGAAAGAATCATTATCACTTTTGACAAAGAATGAATAGTCACTACTCATAATATCTGTATATAAAACTTCATAATCCTTTAATTCTTTATTTTTATAATAAGAATAAACTTCTTTATCAACTATGATTAAACTTGAATTACCATCAGCATTTTTAATTAAGTCTTTAATATTAGAGTAACTCTTTACATTAGCCATAGAACTAGATTTAATATACTCTATTAAATAAATATTATTGTTTAATAAAGACACATCTTTTCCTTTTAAAGATTCCAAAGAAGGTACAACATAATCATCTATTCTTCTTCCTAAAATAACATAATTTTCAATAAAAGTAGATACTGTTTTTAAATATTTATTATTTTGATTATTAAAATAATCAAAGTAAAGATCAATTTCTCCATTTTGAATAGCTTTATTAAGTTCTTCAATTGAAGAATATTTTTTATAAGTAAAGTCTATATCTGTAAGTCTTGCAACTCGATTAATGTATTCAGCTGCAATTCCTGAAATATGCGATGAATTAGTTATTTCATAAGGAATATTTTCAACATATCCATAAACATATGTTTTACTTAATAATTCAGTTCTTGTTTTATCATTTATTTTATTTTCATCTATATAATAGTTTAATAATAATTTATTATATGTATCAACAAAATAATTATCCATCCAATAAGAAAAATATTTTTTTAAAATAGAATTTAATTCTTTTTGATTTTCATCTAATGTAAAGACTATATTTTTAGTTATTTCAGTAAAGAAATAATTAAGATAATAATCACTATTTCCTAAAGTATTTTCAAGAGATAACATATTAGGAACTAAAACTAAATTTACTTCATTGTTATCAAGTCCAGTAAATAAAGAACTAAAATCATCATAAGAAATATATTTAATATTACTTACACTTTTTAAATAGTAACTAATATTTGACTCTTCACTTTTTAAAACTCCAATTGTATAATCAGAGAAATCAGTAGTTTTATTTATTTTAATATCTTTTTTAGAAACAGCAACATAATTATCTTCATATAGTAAAAATTGATTTGAATTTAAAGGATTTGAGCCATCAAGTATTTCTATTTTATAGGAATTATTTTTGGCTTTTTCTTCCTTAGAATAAGGAATTTTATTAAATTGTAAATTTGTCTCACTTTCAACATAATCTAAAAAATCAAAAGCAACACCTTTTCCATTCATTCCAAAAACAGATACATCATTAAATACTTCAATATCAATAATTTTCTTGCCATTTTCACTAATCCATTTTTTATCATTTGAATTTAATAAACTTGACTCATGATAATAATAAATAAAGAAAAGAGCAATAAAAACTAAAACTGCAACAATTATAATAAATAAAAATAATTTTTTTCTATTCTTCATTTTGCTCCACCACTATTTCTCTATCTTTTCCAAATACTAAAGATTCTCTTCCTACACCCTTATATCCAACAATTGGAAAATTATTTAAGTTAGCATCTTCCTTTTTCAAATACACTTGTAGGGAATAAAAAGATAATTCATCATCTTGAAATAAAGGAATAAGACTATTAGCAATTATTTTAGCATCATCAATACTACATTCGTCATTTAGAGTTATAACAAAATTAATGATCTTTCCATGAACATAGTTATTTATATCAATAACCTTTTCATTTTCTTTAATAGTACCAGAAATATTTGCTAATTTTTCTTTATCTAATGGATGATCTTTAATACCATCCAATCGATTTCCATAAGATGCTTTTCCCTCATCTGGTACAAAAATTTCTTTGACTTCCATTCCAACAGCAACTAAGACCATAAGTACTAAAATTGCAATAATTGTAAATTTATTTTTTCTTAAATATTTCATATTCCCTCCATACTTGATATGATAAATGTATTATACAATATTTTTTTTACTTTAGCAACCATTCATTTTGGATAAAGTTTTATTCTTCTTCATAAATTTTTAATGTTTTTTCTAATGTATCAAAAGGTAACATTGCACATTTTATACGACTTGGTTGACGAGAAATATCATAATAAGCATTTAATTCGCCAAGAAGTTCTTTATCATATCCCTCTTCTCTTATCATATGAATATATTCCCCCATTAATTCACGAGCCTCATTAACTCTAAGACCTATTATTTTTTTTAACATAATACTAGTAGCACTTGTCGTAATAGCACACGCTTCTCCATCAAAATAAGCATCAACTATAACATCATCTTCGATTTTTACAAATAAATCAATATTATCAATACAAGATTCATTATGAGTATTAGCTTTAATAAAGTCATTATCTTTTTTTTCTTTATGATAAGGGTTTTCATAATTATCAATTATTATTTCTCTTTTTAATTCATTATCCATAATATTACTCCTTTATAAAAATAAAAATCCCTGATTAACAAGGATTCATATCAACATGGTGTCCCAGCAGGGATTCGAACCCCGGACCGATGCCTTAGAAGGGCATTGCTCTATCCAGCTGAGCTACTGGAACAAATTAACAAGAGTATTATACAACAATATTTCTTGTTTTACAATACCCAAATTTTATTTTTTTATTTTATTTCTTCATTTTCTCTTAAAGAAATTTCTTCTTCACTTTGATTTTTTACAAGCATTTCTTCTTTATTTTTAACTTCTTGAGTAACTTCAGTTTCAATAACTTCACTTATTTCTTCTACTTTTTTTTCTACTATTTCTTTTACTTTTTCTTCTATTTTATCTATTTTTTCTTCTTTAACTTCATCCTTTTCTTCTTTTTTTCCTTCATTTATTTCTGAAGATTCCGTATCTATTTTTATATCATTTGATTCTTCTTTAGAAATCTCTATAGATTTTTCTTTTATAGTATCATCATTAATATTTTCATCTTTAACAGCTTCCACTTTAATATCTTCTACTTTTTTTTCAATATTAGTTTCTACTTTTTTTTCTTCTTTAGGTAATTCTTTAATCTCTTCTTTTTCTATTTTTTCTTCTTTAACTTCTTCTATTTCTACTTTTTTTTCTTCTTTTACTATATTTGATGTAATTAATCTTCTTGCTGTAATATAATTCATTATATTAACAGAACTAATTTTTACACCATCTCTAGGATTTGATTCATGAATAACTAAACCATTTCCCATATATATAGCAACATGACTTGCAACACTTCCATAACTATAAAAAACTATATCACCTGGCTGTAAATCAGCCTTACTAACATAAGATCCGCTATAAAGTTGACTAGAAACTGTTCTTCCAAGATTAATACCAAATTCTTTATAAATAAGTCTTGTAAATCCACTACAATCTGTTCCTGTTTCTAAAGAATTTCCTGCACTTACATATCTAAGCCCTAAGTAATGTTTAGCATATTCAACTAAGGAACTTCCTGTTACACTATTGTAACTTGGTTTTACATAAGAAATAGTCTTTTCACTTTGAACATTTTTTTTACTAATACTAATAACTATATTAGATGCATCATAACTACTAATAATTGTATCAGGAACATTTATAACTCCAACTGCTTCTTTTTCATAAATCTTATTTAAAGTATTAGTTGATGTTTTAGAAATAAGTAAAGTAGTAGAAGGATTTGTAAAAAGATTCAAAGTAAGAAAACTAATTATTAAATTGCTAAATACATAACAATTTAATTTTCTTTTTGTATTCATATTATTTTTTTACACCTCTTAATGTGCTCAATTTTTAAATGCACATGTTCTATGATAACAAAATAATCTTTTCAAGTCAAACAATATTTACATTAAGGTGTAAAAATTAGTAAATTAGAATTTATATTTAAAGCATCCATAAATTCCTAAAATTGAAAGAATTATAATACATGGTGAGAAAGAAAAATGAATAAATTCATATATTTGAAATAATAAAATTGAATAAAAATTTAATTCGTGAAATAAGATCATTGATACTCCAATAACAAAGAAAATAATATTAGAAATAAATATAAATTTATTTATTTTAGTAATATTAAAATCTGTATAAAAGTAAAAATAAACTCCAAATATAAAAACATATAATGGTATAATAGTTCCTAAAGAAATTATAAAGCCGTTTAAATTTTCAGCAAAAATTCTTGTTTTAAAAATGTATGAAAAAAAATTATTAAAAGTTGTTAAGGAATAACTAAATCCAACAATTACTAATAAAAGTCCTAAAAACTTCATATATAAATATCTATTTTTCATTTTTACCTCTTATTTTGAATACTATATTAATTATTAACCATAAAAAAGCTGAAACACTAACTATTCTCATTACAGTTAAACTACTACTTTTATATAAACTACTATATAATGTAGGATCTATATCAAGTCTTAAAAATGTAATATAACAAGAAAAAGATATGCAAAAGAAAATATAACTAGCAATTTTTTTTATAATTAACATTTTATCATTTAACAATGTATATAATAAAATTATAATACTAAATAAAATATTTAAAACAAATAAAAGATAATTTGGATACCATAAATAAGTTATTATTGCCTCTAAAAAATTATAAACAAAATTAGTATCTAACACTCCTATTGTTATTAAAAATACTAAAGTTAAAATAAGAAAACTATATTTAATTATTTTACTTTTCATTTTAATATTAAAAAGTAAAATAACAAAAAAAGCAATTGAAATAAAAATACTACTAAGTATAAATGGATCCATTTCTTCCTCCTTTAATATGTTTCTACTCCTATAAGTTCTAAAATATAAATTGTTTGATGCTCTTTATCATTTTTTGTACATGTAATTAAAGTTAAAGTAGTTTTATTAGTATCTCTATAAATATTTACACTACCATCTTTATCTTCTTTATAGATATTAACTATCTTATATGTATACACATGACTATTATAATATACTTTAGCTAAATCAGATAAACTTAATTTATATAAATTTTTAAAATAAGCTATATTACTAGTTCCAGAGTGACCTGCTAAGATAAAATTTCCATTTATAACGTCAGGCATATCAGAAATATTTAATATTTGAACATGATAATTAACATTATTATATGGTGAATTAATAGGCATAAGTCCCTGTTTTAAATTAATTTTATTAATTTCTAAAAATGCTATATAATTCGGAGTATAATTATTTTCTTCTAACTCTTCTTCTTTTTGATCATGTTCTAAATAATCAACTGATACATTAACAGAAATATTATTACTATTATTAAACTCTTGTTTTGTATTTTCTTTATATATTTCTGTTTCAATTGCACTTTTTAAATTACTTGCAACTTCTAATATTTTTTCATAATGAAAAAGAAGAAAAGAAATAATTAACAAGAGAGACCCTACTATAAATAGCATGGTCTCATTCTTATTAGTTTTGTTTTTTGAAGCCATAATAGCCAACCAATCCTATACCAAATACCATAAATACAGAAGCAATTGTAATAAGTATACTTGTACTATCCATTGCTGTTTTTGGAGCAATTACTTCATTTTCTATATAAAACTCTTGTTTTTCTTTTGTATCTTTTACTTCAATTGTAATTTCTTTATCAGAAATTGAATATCCATTTGGAGCTTTAATCTCTTTTATAGTATAAGTACCAAAAGGAATTCTTGAAATACAGTTATTATCTTTAACACTTGATGAAGTAATACTCTTATATAATGTTCCATCTTCCTTATAAAGATCGAATTCAGCTCCATCTAAAGGTGTTCTAGAATCTTTACTTACTTTATAAATACATACTTTAATTGGTGCATCTTTCATGTCTAAATCACTTGAAACATTTCCGTTTGCATCTACTGTAAAGGCAATTGTTTCAGATTCACTTGAATAACCTTGTTCTCTTAGTTCTTCAGTCATAGTCTCAGTTAAGGTATAACTTCCTTCTGATAACTCTAATGTATATGAATCTTCTCCATATTCAATTCCATTTTCATCAACACTCTTACAAGTTGATATCCATCTACCAATTTCTTTTCCATTCTTGTCTTTTACAACCTCACCATTTGAATTTCTAACAACAAGTTCAGCACCTTTAACACAAACACCATTGGTTACATCACTCTTAGAAATTACAGCACCTTTTTTATTTTCAATAGTAACAACATTTCCAGTTGCATTAACTTTTGTTGCTGTAAAACCATTATTTTCTAAAGTTGGTGCTAAATAATTTGTATACTTTCCAACTGTAAAGGCAAATCTTTTTGATGGAAGAATAAATCCGGCTGGGGCACTGGTTTCTTGAACAAAGTAAGTTCCAACTTGTAATGCCTCATCTCCTGTAAAACATTCGACTCCTTTTTCACTATTTGATGTAAATTCTTGCCATACTACTCCATCTACATCAGTAATAACTAAATAAGCACCACTTAAAACTGTACTACTACCATTTGCAACTTTTTTAATACAAATATTTGTTTTTTCATTATTTATAACAACAGTTGCCGTTTTTCCTTCAGATATTTCTACTTTGATATAACCATCATTATCAGGATTATCATTCTGAGTTGCTCCATATGTATAAAAATCATATCCTTTAGGTGGATCAATTTCTTTTAAATAATAAGTTCCAGATGGTAAATTATTAATTGCAAATTTTCCATTTTCAATAATAAATGTTTGCTTTAAATAGTTTTTATTTCCATAGTATAATGCAAACTTAGCTCCTGATAAGCAAGCAGGTTGATTAGCACCTCCACATTGATTTTCAACAACATCATATATAACTTTTACACCCTTATCAGCACCAGTTACTTTATAAAGAACTAAAGAACTTGGTTGAGTTTCATAATTTATTTCAGTAGTAATAGATGATTTTGTTGAAATTTCTACTCCAATAAAATCTTGTCCTTCACCAGTATACCAAACTACATTATTAGATACCTCACCAGGAATTGCTTCTACTTTAATTGATTTAGTAGTTTTTGGAACATTACTTATAGTATAAGTATTGCCTGTATTAGTAATTGTTGCTCTTGTACTTAAATCACCATTTATATCAGAAAAATTAACTGTATAATTAGACATATTTGTATCAAATGAAACTGTTACAGTATATGATGTATCTGTTATATTTGAAAAACTAGGACTACCACTTACTTTAAAATAATCACTTTCATCTGTAACGGCATTTTGAAGAGTTGTAATGTACCAATCAATTAAAGCATTAATCCTTGCTCCTGATTCTGAATTATTAGAGCTTTGGAATACATATTTATAAAACCTTCCACTAGAACTACATCCATCTTCTTGATACCATTTTTCCTCTTCTGATGTTAAAATTTTTCCATAACGATATTCTTCACAAGTATTAAATCCTGATTCATAATCTTTATAATAAGAATATTTATATGTATTTCTATTCTCTATAATATTCCAAATAGCTGCTTGAACAGCTGTTGTTGCTTCTTGAGCAGTTAAGTTATCAAATTTTAAAGCATCATAGTTTGCACCTAATCCAATATTCGATTTTAAATGATATTTTAAAGATTTTTCAGTTGATGAGTTTTCTCCTAAAATAATATATGGATAAGCATATTGCATCAATTTATTTAATTTTATCTTAGTTGTATCACCAACTACTGTTAATTGACTACTATTTAAAGAAAATCTATAATGATCATTAGTTGACATACTTTTTCCATGTTCAGCACAATAAACTGGAAACTTTAGATAATATCCAGAAACTAGGTCTTTTGATGCAATTTTTTTTGTTCCACTAGTCCATCCATTATTATCTGATATAATATAATGACTATATAAATTATGACCTTCTTTCTCTCCTAAATAATTATAGATCATCCCTTCAGGAAGAGATAAATTCCAAGGAGTATCACTTGCAGCATAAGACTTTGTATCTAATGATCTAATAACTGCAAAAGATACAACAAATACCAAAATTGGTAATAACATTAATAAATTCTTTTTATCTTTCATAAACACCTCTCTAGTATATTTGAATTATACCATTAAAAAAAAATAAATTCAATAGTTTTTAAAAAAAAGAAGTTACCAATCTACTTCTTCTTCAACTTCTTCTTTTTTTGTGTTTTCTACTCTTTTTTCTTTATTTTCATCTGTAATGCTACCTTCTACATCAACATTATTTGGAGTACATAAAAATATCCCTGTTCCAAGTTTTTGAAGTCCTCCATTGATAGCATATAAAGTTCCACTTAAAAAATCAACAATTCTTTTAGCTTGATCAGGAGTTACTCTTTTTAAATTAACAACAACTGCATTTCTTTTCTTTAAATAGTCTGCTATTTGTTGACTTTCTGAATAAGCACGTGGTTCAAACAAAATCATTTTACTTCCGCCTGCAGCATCTGTAAAAGCCTTTGATTCATAAAATTCATCTTCATCCATAGTATGTTCTTTTACTCCGTCATTATTTCCACCAAAAAAACCTTTAAGTTTATCCATTCCCATTATATTCCTCCTATTGTCAAATATAATTTTAAGATAAAATAAAGGTTTTGTCAATCATATTGTTTCAATTAAATAATTTTCTACTATTTTAAAGATCTCATCTCGTCCTTTTTTAGTTACACTAGAAAATAAAACTAAATCATCACCTAAAGCTATATTAAGTGTATCTTTTATAAGTTTTAAATTCCTTTCTTTTTTAGAATTAGAAACTTTATCTTCTTTAGTAACAACAATTGTTACCGGAATATTATAATGCTTTAAAAACTCATACATTAAAATATCATTATCAGTTGGCTTAACACGAAAATCAACTAACATAAATACTCGTTTCATTTCTTCTCTTTTTTCTAAATACTCTTCAATCATAAGTCCCATTTTCTTTTGTTGCTCATGATTAACTGATGCATATCCATATCCAGGAACATCTATAAAATAGAAAGAATCATTTACTAAATAAAAATTTAAAGTTTGAGTTTTACCAGGTCTACTTGA
>CACZOV010000024.1 GCA_902782915.1 uncultured Erysipelotrichaceae bacterium
ACAGGCGATATACTTGTTGGAATCATTGTAGATAATAATGCTTCATTTTGATCATAGGACTCTGGTTTAGTACTTATTGTTGTATTCACTGGCATTGTTGTATTCCAATACTTAGTTGTATCAATTACTTCATTATAATCTACTAAAGTATCTAAGAAATCTTCATTTAACCACTGGTACATATATGATTTTGCACCTGTATCGGTTTTATAAAACCAGGTTTCTGTATCTGGGTAATTGTAAGAAATATTTGTTATATTATTATCAGTTACTAATTTCATTGAGCCATCATTATAAATTGCTACTATTCTCCACATCTTGCCACTATACCAAACATAGTTAAAGTCTATACAAGTCTTTGTTCCTGATATATAAGTCATGGGATTTCCAAAGTCATCAGTATCAGCAACAGTTGTTTTATTTGCACATGTACCTGTTTTAACAGCAGCCTCTAATACTTTCACATATCCTGGCAGATCTGCTTTTTGATATAGATCAACAGTAATAGATCCATAAAACTCTTTTCCTAAAGCATCATTTCCTGCATCTTCATCTATCCATACTTTTAAATAAATAGTTTTTCCTTCTCCTACTCCTAAATTATACCCTGTATAAATAATATCATTATTACTTGATAATATTTTAGGTGTTTGAAAAGTTGCTCCATCTTTAATAGCATATTTTATATGATCGTGATTTAAAGTTGATGTTTTAGACTCATCATTAACAAGTTTTACATCATATTTCATAATATCAATTGTTCCACTATTAGTAAGTGTTAAAGAAATTATATTACTATTACTTTCTAAAGCATCCGCATCACTTGTTGGAAATTCACCTTCTAAATTTATTAAACCAGCTGTATTATTAATTGACATATTTAAATTACCAGTTGTAATTGTTACTACTTCGTCAGTTTTATCAAAATTAGTAAGTAATGCATAACTTGATCCAACAAATAAGAATAATACAGCAAAAACAGAAACAATTAGTATTCTTTTTTGTTTTGTAATTAATTTATCTGTAAAAGATTCTTTTTTTATTAACATAGGTTCTTTCATATCTATTCTCCTACTCTATAGAAATTATATCTTATTTTTTTTTTAAATTCAAGATATTATTGATTTTTTTTTATTATGCTGATATAATATATGTCAAATTTAGGGGGAATTATATGTTAACTTTATTTCACAATGATCTTGAAATACTTTTATCTATTTTAATTATTTCTATTTTAATAGTTTTTATGTACGATCTATTTAAAAATCATGGTAAATTATATTTTACTATTTTAAAAATGAAAGTAAATGTTCAAAATAAAAATAATTGGTCTAATGAAACTACTAAAACAAATGAAAATACTAAAGGTGTTGAAATAGATTTTAAAATGGAACTATATAATTATAAAAAGAATTATAATAGTATTTATAATATTAAATTACAAAAGAAAAAGAAAAGGAAATTTAAATATGAAGAAGTTGAAAATCCTTATTTAAATTTAAAAGATACTGTAAAAAGTTCATCTGGTACAAATACTTATGAAAAACTTAAATATATTAATTTACTTCCATTTGAAGTAAAACAATATTCTATTATTATAAAACTTACTAAAGAAGAATTTGAAAATCTTCATTATGAACCAATTTATATTACTTATAAAACAAAAAGACATTGGAAGAGAATTAAAATAAATAAATATTTAAGAAGAAAGAAAAAACCTTAATGTAAAATTATGTCAAGTAAAAAATCTTGTTTTCAAGATTTTTTTATTTTAATTTTAAAAATTATATTAAGTAATTATTCTTAATTGATTTATTTTTTTATAAAAAATAATAATTTAATGAAATTTTAAAAACTTGTCTTTTTTGATAATTAATTGCTATATTAGGTATGTTTTTTTGAACAAATAAATTTATAAAAAAACAGAAAGGAGGTTTATGGCAGTAAAAAAAGAAAACAAAATATATCATTTAATGAGTGATGAAGTCGCAAGACATTTATTTAAAAATAGCCCGGTTGCTAAAGAATTAACAGCTTATCTTGTAAGTGGTGTTTTAGGTATAGATTATGAATATATTATTAATAATATTCACCTAACAACTGAAGAGGTAGCATTTTCAATATTAAATAAAGATAGTAGAGCTGATGTAATGTTAGAATCAAATACTTTTTTAGTTGATATTGAAATCTGTTATACTAAGGGAACTACTAGACAAAGACAAATGGATACTTATATATATGAAGTTTATTTATCACAAGTCTTTAAAAATAATGATCTACGCAATATGAAAAAAGTCATTCAGATAATGATCGAAAATTATGATTATTTTCATAAAGGGGAACTTAGTTATGAAGTTTTATTCATGGAAAAAAACTTACATTTAGTTGAAGATGATAATGTTAGAAAATTTCATTTAAATGTTGCATCTCTAGAAAATATAGACTATAATAGTATCAGAAATGAGGAAAATGTTTTCAAGAAAATACTTTATATGTTTGTATGTCCTGAAGTAGATCTTGATAAAGCATTTAAAGGAGATAGTTTTATGGAAAAAGTTATCGAAACTGGCCAGAAAATAGCTGGGAAACTTAATATACCACTTTATCTTTCTGAAGAAGAAATTGTAAAAAGAGATATGATTGAAGCTCATGATAACGGATATACTCTAGGAAAAACTGAAGGAAAAGCTGAAGGCTTAATTGAAGGTTCCTTAAAAGCTAAACATGAAGCAGTTATCAACATGCATCATAATTCAATGAATCCAGAATTAATCGCAAAGTGTATTAATTTACCTATTAATGATGTTTTAAGTATTATTAATAATAATGATCTAAAAGATGTTAGCCAAAACTAACATCTTTTATTCATATACCTCTTCTTGATATAAAACTATTTTTCCATTTTTTAAAGATTTTTTTACATCAATTACTCTTTGATTTTTTGATCCCTTCCATTTTAAAGTTGGATCTGATTCACTTTCTATAAATTGGCCATCTACTAGTACATCTATATATTTAAATATTTCTTTATCTTTAATATCTGAAAAATTATATCCAGTCCAAGACCATATTGTTTTATCTTGAAACTTTTCTTTAAATTTTTTAGCAAGTTTAGTTGATCCTTCTATATTTTTAGGATGCATTGGCTCTCCTCCAAGCATTGATAGTCCTTTAATATAAGGCTTATTTGCAAGTTCAAGAATATGATCAATTACTAGATCATTAAATTCTAATCCGTTCGAAAAATCCCATGTTTCTGGATTAAAACAACCTTTACAGTGAAAAGCACATCCTTGAAAGAATATAGAGACTCTTACACCTGGACCATTTGCTATATCCATCTTGCGAATTCTATTATATTTCATTTTAATCCTCTTTATTGTCTAAATGTATTACTCTTTCCTTAATTTCTTGAGTTCTTCCTTTGTTCCAAAAATTAGTTCCAATATAACCACACGTACGACGGGCAACATTTAATAAACCATGATCTCTATTACCACAGTTTGGACAATACCATTCAAGTTTATCATCTATTAAAATTTCTCCTGTATAGCCACACTTCATGCAATAATCACTTTTAGTATTGAGTTCAGCATACATAATATTATCATATATAAATTTAATAACTTCCATAACACTATCTAAGTTATTTTCAAGATTAGGTGTTTCAATATAACTAATAGCACCTCCTGGTGATAATCTTTGAAATTCACTTTCAAGAGTAAGTTTTGTAAATGCATCTATTTCTTCAAAGACTGGAACATGATAACTATTAGTAATGTAATCGCGATCAGTTATTCCTTTTATTACTCCAAATCTTTCTTTTAATCCTTTAGCAAATTTATAAGTTGTTGATTCAATTGGAGTTCCATAAACAGAATAATCCAAATCTTCTTCTGCTTTCCATTTTTTACATGCATCATTCATGTATTCCATAACTTTTAAACCAAATTCTTTTCCTTTGCCATTATCTGTATGAGAATGCCCTGTCATATATTTAACACATTCATAAAGCCCAGCATAACCAAGTGAAATTGTTGAATAGCCATGGTGAAGTAGTTCATGGATTGATTCACCCTTTTCAAGACGAGCAAGTGCTCCATGTTGCCATAGAATTGGTGCTACATCACTTGTTGCATGACTTAATCTTTCATGTCTTAATTGAAGTGCTCGATGGCATAAATCTAATCTTTCATCAAATATTTTCCAAAACAGATCCATATCACGTCCTGAAGATAATGCTATATCAGGTAAATTAAGAGTTACTACTCCTTGATTAAATCTACCATAGTATTTTCCTTTTCCTTCAACATAGTTTTTAGCTTTAGCAATATTACCTAAAGAAATTGATCTATCTGGAGTTAAGAAACTACGACATCCCATGCAAGGATAACATTCGCCTTCTCCATATTCATTCTTTTTAAGTTCAAGCATAACTTTTTCTGATATATAATCAGGTACCATTCTTTTAGCAGTACAACGAGCTGCAAGTTTTGTTAAATAATAATATTTTCCTTTAGGATTAATATTATCTTCTTCTAAAACATATAAAAGTTTAGGAAATGCAGGTGTTATATAAACTCCACTTTCATTCTTCATTCCAAGAATTCTTTGTTTTAATACTTCTTCAATAATCAAAGCAAGTTCTTCTTTATATTCTTCGGTTTCTCCTAAATACATAGCAACAGATAAGAATGGAGCTTGACCATTAGTTGTTGTCATTGAATTAATTTGATATTGAAATGTTTGAACTCCATCAACTATTTCTTTTTTTAAATCCTCTGAAACAAATTTTTCAATTTGAGCCTTAGTTAGTTTTCTTTCTTTATATTTTTTTTCATAAAATTCACGTGATGATCTTACAAAAGGTGCTAAATGAGTAAGAGTTATTGTTGCCCCTCCATATTGACTAGATGTAACAGCTGTAATTAATTGAGTTGCAATTGTCATAGCCGTTAAAAATCTATGTGGTTTTTCAATCATTACTCCATTCATATTAGTTCCATTTTGAAGCATATCATCAAGGTTAATAAGATCACAATTATGAAGTGCATTTTGAGCAAAGTAATCAGCATCATGAAAATGAATTATTCCAGCATCATGTGCCTTTACAATATCTTCTGGAAGTAAAAACCTTCTTGTAATATCTGTACTAGTTATTCCTGCAAGATAATCTCTTTGAGTTGTAACAACTCTAGCATTTTTATTTGAATTTTCTGTATTCCAATATTCATTTTCACCATCAATTAATTCTTTAATAGATTTATCTGTTGTATTACTACGACGAACTAATTCTCTATTATAACGATATGTAATATATTCTTTAGCAAGTTTATATTTTCCTAAAGTCATTAAACGCATTTCTATTATATCTTGAATATCTTCAACTAATATTCTTTTTTTATGAAGATTCATTATATATTTAACAATATTTTTTATTTGAATATCACTAACACGATCTTCTTCATTTACATCATTATTTGCTTTTAATATAGCATTTTCTATTTTTTCAGGACAAAAATCTTCTACATTTATCCCATCTCTTTTTACTACTTTCATAATTCCTCCATATTTTTTGATAAAACAAATATACCATTTCTAAAAAAAAGAAAATGTTGCATTTGCAACATTTTTACAAATTGTTTTTTATTCCCTTTATTTATCCAGAAAAACATTTTTTTATTTTACAAAGTTATACAAAATTAATTTTTATTTTTCAAAAAAGATGTTTTAATAATACATATTTTGTTTATATTTATTCTATTACTTTTATACTAGTAATTATAGGTTGATTTTCAAAAGGAATTGTTCCATTATCATCAGTTGCCAAAGGTGATACTTCTTCTATTATTCTATCAACAACGTCCATTCCTTCTATTACCTTTCCAAATGCGGCATAGTTACCATCTAGAAAAGTACTATCTTCATGAACAATAAAAAATTGAGATGAGGCACTATTTAAATCATAATTATTTCTAGCCATAGAAATTACTCCTCTTACATGAGAAATATTATTTTCTACCCCGTTTGCTTTAAATTCTCCTTTTATTGTTTTATCAGATCCTCCAGAACCATTATGATCAGGATCTCCACCTTGAATCATAAAGCCATCCATTATTCTATGAAATGTTAAAGAATCATAAAAGTTACTTTTTACTAAATTAACAAAATTTGTAACAGTAATAGGTGCAGTATCTGCATCAAGTTCTAATTTAATTACACCATAACTTGCAACATTAATTTCTACATTTACTTTACCACTCATTAGCTCTTCTTTACTATTTTCTTTAACAAATAAATCTTTAAAACTACATCCAGTTATAAATAACATTAATATTACTAAAAAAATTGTTACTTTTTTCATCTTACAATCATTTCCTCTCTACCTGCACCAACACCAATAAACTTAATAGGTACTCCAACAAATTCTTCGATCCTTTCAATATATTTACGGGCATTTTCCGGTAATTCTTCATAAGTTCTAATCTTAGAAATATCTCCAAAATCTCCTTTAAAAGTTTCATAAACTGGTTTACTATTTAATAATATTTCTTCATTAGTAGTAAAGTCTTCTGTTACTTTGTCATTATTCTTATAGCCAACACATATTTTAATATTAGGAAGCTTACCAACTGTATCTAAATGATTCATACAAAGTGATGTAATTCCATTTATTAAAACAGAATACCTTAATGCAACTAAATCTAAATAACCACATCTTCTTGGTCTTTTGGTTGTTGCCCCATATTCATGACCAAGTTCTCTTATGAGATCACCAGTCTTATTTTTTAACTCTGTAACATATGGTCCTTCTCCAACACGAGAAGAATATGCTTTCATAACTCCGTAGACTTCTCCAATATTATGAGGATTTAATCCAGTTCCTGTTAAAATTCCACCTATAGTTGGATTACTACTTGTAACGTATGGATAAGATCCAAAATCAATATCAAGAAGAGTTGCTTGAGCTCCTTCGACAATTATTTTTTTATTTTTTTTAATTAACTCATGTATTAAAGTTGTTGTATCACATACATATTTTTTTAAAACTTTAGCATATTTCTTATACTCTTTATAAATACTTTCTAAATCAACTTCAGGATATCCATAAAGTTTAAAAATTTTATTCTTATTATTGATATTCATTTCTAGTTTATCATAAAAGTTTTCGGAATATAAATCTTCAACACGAATTCCAGATCTTTCATATTTATCACAGTAACATGGACCTATTCCTCTTGCAGTAGTTCCAATTTTTTTCTTACCACGATTTTCTTCTAACATCTTATCCATTTCAATATGATAAGGAAATATTAAATGAGCCTTTGTACTAATTCTAAGTTTAGAAACACTTTTTCCCTTTGATTCCAAATTATTAATTTCTTCAATTAAAACTTTTGGATCAATTACAACTCCATTTCCAATAATTGCTAATGTTTCTTTATTTAAAATACCTGATGGAATTAAATGAAATACATATTTTTCTCCATCAACTTCTATAGAGTGGCCTGCATTATTTCCCCCAGTTGCTCGAATAGAAACATCAGCATTTCCTCCTAAATAATCAATTATTTTACCCTTTCCTTCATCACCATAAAAACTTCCAATTATAACATCAACTTTACTCATAAATACCTCTTTCTGTGATCCTCACATAGTTATTATATAAAATATTTTTAAATTAATCAATTATCTATACATTAGAAAAACTGCTATGTTTTTTCATAACAGTTTTTATTTAAATAAATTTTTTAAGATAGAATTAAGTCCCTTATTAATTAACTTATCTGTTGTTTTATTTACTACCTTTTTACCAAGTTTATATCCAACAGAACTTTTTAACTTTTTCTCATCTTCCCTTTTCTTTTTTTCTTCTTCTTTCTTTAATCTTGCTTCTTCTTTTTGTCTTTCAAGATTTTCTTTTTCCTCTTGTTTTATTTTTTCTTCACTTTCTTTTTTTACTTTTTCTTCTTCATATATTTTATCGAGTACTAAATGTGCTGCATCTTCTTTAATAATTTCTTCTTCATATTTACTACATAGTTCTGAATTATTAATTATTTTATTTCTTTCCATATTATCAATTGTACCCATAAAAGATTCTGGTGGAAGAATTGTAACTTTATTAACAATTTCAGGTTCTCCTTGTTGATTTAAGAAAGATACTAATGCTTCTCCTGTTTTTAAATTTAATATTTCAGTTTCTGTTTTTAAATTTGGATTAATTCTAAATGCATCTGCTGCAGCTTTAACGATTTTTTGTTCGCTTGGAGTATAGGCACGAAGAGCATGTTGAATTCGATTACTTAATTGATTTAATATTTCATTTGGAATATCAGATGGTGATTGACTTATAAAATATAATCCAATTCCTTTAGATCTCATTAATTTAACTATTTGAGTTATATATTTTAATCTATATTCAGGCATTTTATTAAATAATAAATGTGCTTCATCAAAGAAGAATACCATCTTTGGCTTTTCTAAATCTCCAACTTCTGGCATTTCATTATAAAGTTTAGAAAGCAAATATAAAATAAATGATGAATATAAATCTGGTAAATTAAATAACTTAACAGCATGTAAAATATTAATATATCCATAAGAATCACTATTAGTTTTTAATAAATCATTAATATCAAATGATGGTAAACCAAAAAATTTATCTGCTCCTTGATCTTCTAAAGCAAGTAAGCTTCTTTGGATAACGCCAAGACTTTGAGTTGTTATATTTCCGTACTTAATAGTATATTCATTTCTATGTTCTCCAACATATTGCAGAAGTGCTCTTAAATCTTTTATATCAAATATCATTTTTTCTTCTTCATGCGCTATACGATATATTATATTTAAAACACCTTCTTGAGCTTCAGATAATCCAAGCATAATTGATAAAATAGATGCTCCAACATCATATATAGATACTCTTATAGCATGTCCTTGTTCTTGATATAAATCCCAAAATCTAGTTGGAAAACTTTTATAATCAAAATTACTTAATTCTAAATTACTTATTCTATCAATAATATTATCGTTTGCTTCTCCCTTTTTAGAACAACCTGCTAAATCACCTTTAACATCTTGAACAAAAACCGGTACTCCAAGTTCACTAAATGACTCTGCTAATACTTTAACTGTTGTTGTTTTACCTGTACCAGATGCTCCTGTTATTATTCCATGACGATTAGCCATCTTTGGAATTAAATATGCTTCATAATCATTATTTTTTCCAATCAACAATTTTTCTTTTAAATACATAACTATTCCCTTTCAAAATCAATTTTATAATATCAT
>CACZOV010000025.1 GCA_902782915.1 uncultured Erysipelotrichaceae bacterium
CAGGTAGCATTGTATTAGGAAGTGTTCATGAAAGAGATTTACTAAATGCGATTGAATTATCAGTTAATTCTTTCGTAGAAAATAGGGAAAATCCAGTTAAAGATTATCGAGATAATAATGTATCATTAAAAGTTGTTAATATTATTCAAAGTTATTACAATATTATAAATGAAAGAATTTGGAAAAAGTAGTATGAAAAAGTTAGTTCAAATAAATGTAGTTTGTAATGGCTCCACTGGAAAAATTATGTGCGATATATCTAATGAAGCAGAAAAAAAACAATATGATGTATATTGCTTTTATGGCCGTGGAAAGGGAATAGAGAACATTAAAAATTTTAGAATAGGTAATAATTTTTCTGTTTTCTTTCATTTATGTCTTGCAAGAATGGGGTTTAATGGACACGGTTCATATTTTTCTACTAAGAAGCTAATTAAAAAATTAAAAAAAATTAATCCAGATATTATACATTTGCATAATATTCATGGATATTATCTAAATTTAAGAGTTTTTTTTAAATACTTGAAAAATGAATATAATGGAAAAGTGATTTGGACACTACATGATTGTTGGGCTTTTACTGGCCATTGTTCATATTTTACTATGATAAATTGTGAAAAATGGAAGAAAAAATGTCATGATTGTCCACAACTTTATTGTTATCCTAAGCAGATGTTTGATACAACAGCGAGAGAATATTGTTTCAAAAAAAAATTATTTAGTGGATTAAAAAATCTTATTATAGTTACTCCATCAGTGTGGCTAAAAGATTTAGTAAAAAAATCATATTTGTCTGAATATCCAGTAGAGGTTATTAATAATGGTATTAATACTAATATATTTAAGCCTACGTATAATAATAAAATATACGAAAAGTATCATATTCCTAAAAATAAAAAAATAATTTTGGGTGTTGCTAATATTTGGGAAGAAAGAAAAGGGTTTGATATTTTTTTAGATTTAGCAAAAATTATTTCAGCTAATTATATTATTGTGTTAATCGGCTTAAATGATAAACAAATTTTTAAATTACCATCGAATATTATTGGTATAAAGAGAACTGATAATCAGGTTGAATTAGCATGTTTTTATACAATTGCAGATATTTTTGTTAACCCTTCGCAAGAAGAATCATTTTCGTTGGTTACTGCTGAAGCAATGGCGTGTGGAACTGATGTTGTTGTTTGTAATACTTCTGCTCCTATGGAGTTAATATCTAATTCAGATAAAGTTGTTGATAATCATATTGCATCTGATTACTGGGATAAAATTAAAATGCTTCATAATGATAAAAAAAAGAATATAAATAATAAAAAAAGAATATTTGCAAATGATTTGATGATAGCAAATTATTTGCATCTTTATCAAGGAGACTTAAAATGAACGTATTATATGTATCTTCGGCTGCGTCTAAAAAACAATTTGAAATTTTGGGAAAATACCTTAAAACCCAAAATGCGAATAAGATATATGGATTGCCGGAAGCAAGTTATAAATTTCACAATGCAATTATTAGTGGTTTAGCTGAAAATGATTGCAATATTTATTCAATAATTGGAATGCCTGTTTCTAACAAAAGTCATTCAAAAATAATTTGGCTTCCAAAAATTGAAAGGAATAATAATATAATATATAATCATATATTAATTGTAGGTCTTCCTGTAATAAAACAGCTACTATGTTTTATTCAGGTAATTATACTTGTATTATTGTGGATTATAAAAAATTTATTTGTAGAAGATAAATTAATAATTGTTGATGCTGCTTATGTTACACTTTTGCCTGCAGTGAATTTAATTACTAAAATCTTTTTATGCAAAAAAGTTGCAATTGTTAGTGATGTATATAGTTATATGGCTGATATAGAAGACGCTGATAAGAAAAGAAGCTATAAAACAAAAATTATTAGTAAAATAATATGTAATGAATACGAACAATTTGATGGCTTTATATTTTTAACAGAAGCGATGCATAATTTAAAACCATTTAAAAATCGTCCTTATATTGTAATGGAGGGAATATGTGATCCAGATGATTTTGAAAATATTAACTCATCAAAAAATAATTATTTAATGTATGCTGGTACAATAAGAAAAGAATATGGAGTTGAACGTTTAGTAAATGCGTATTTAGATTGTAATTTTTCAAATGAACTATGGATTTTTGGAAATGGTTCATATGTCGATGAATTAGAAAATATATCTAAAAAGTATCCTAAAATAAAATATAAAGGAAAAGTTCCATTAAATAAAATACGGGAA
>CACZOV010000026.1 GCA_902782915.1 uncultured Erysipelotrichaceae bacterium
CATTAGTCCAAAAGGAGGTGTTAGGATGCGTAATTATGAACTTATGTTTGTAGTTAAACCAACATTAGAAGAAGAAGCAACTAAAAACGTTGTTGAAAACATCAAAAAAATTCTTGTTGAACAAAAAGCAAAGATCGTTTCTGAAAAAAGCATGGGAAGACGTGAACTTGCATATGAAGTACAAGGATTTAAGAATGGTAGTTACTTCTTAATTACTGTAGAAGCAGAACCTTTTGCAGTTAAAGAGTTTGATCGTATTGCAAACATTAATGAAGATATTATAAGACATATCGTAGTTAGAGTAGATTAGAGGAGTAAATTATGAATAAAGTATTTTTAGTAGGAAGACTTACAAGAGATCCAGATTTAAGATACGGTGCAAATAACAATGCAGTTATGCGTACATCTATTGCTGTAGATAGACAATTTACAAATCAAAGTGGAGAACGTGAAGCAGATTTTATTAATATTGTTGCTTTTGGTAATCGTGCCGAAACAATGAAAAAGTATTTAACAAAAGGAAGTCAAATTGCTGTTAGTGGAAGAATTCAAACAGGATCATATGATGGACAAGATGGAAAAAAGGTTTATACAACTGATGTTATTATAGATGAATTCCAATTTTTAGATTCAAAAGCATCTAGACAAAATGATATGAATGCAGTAGATAATAATTCAAATACATCAGAATTAACTCCTTATGATTTCTCTGATAATTCTACTTCAAATAATATAGAAGAATCAGATCCGTTTAAAGATTTTGGAGATAAAATTGAAATAGACGATAGCGATTTACCTTTCTAGAAGGAGGATAAGATGGCAGAATTTTATAGAAAAAAGAAAAAAGTATGCTATATGTGCACAACTGGTAAAGATATTAACTATAAAGATGTTGAAATTTTAAGAAAATATATAAACGATAAAGGTAAAATATTACCTCGTCGTGTAACTGGTGCATGCGCTAAACATCAAAGATATATTGCTGAACAAATAAAAAAAGCTCGTGCTATAGCATTACTTCCATTCACAAATAAATAGGAATATAGATATTTATATTTCTATTTTTTTTATTTGATGATATAATATAAGTATCAATTTATTTACAAGGAGGATTTATGCAAGTTATATTTATAAAAGATTTAAAAGGCCAAGGAAAAAAGGGAGAAATTAAAAATGTAAGCGATGGATATGCTATTAATTTCTTAATCAAAAAAGGCTATGCAATAAAAAAAACTGAAGGTAGTTTAAATAAATTAAATATAGAAAAATTAGAAGAAAAAGAATTAGATATTAAGAATAGACAGGATGCAGAAGAACTAAAGAAAAAGCTTGAAAACATAACTTTAAATTTTAAAGTTAAATCATCTAAAGATAAAATGTTTGGAAGTATTAGTACTAAGCAAATAAAAGAAGAACTTGAAAAAAATGGCTTTTTTATAGATAAAAAACAAATAGAAAACACAAGTATTAATTCACTTGGTATGCATATAGTGAGAGTCACTTTATATAAAGATATTACTTGTAATTTAAAAGTTCATACTGAATCATAGAAAGATAGAGGATTTAATATGTTAAGAAGTGTACCAAATAGTATAGAAGCAGAGCGTGCAGTTCTAAGTGCAATTTTCTTATCTAAAAGTGCACGAGATTTAACTTTTGAAACAATAGATGAAACAGCATTTTATTATGATAATAACCGAAAAATATTTATAACTTTAAAGAGTTTATATGATGAAAATATTCCAATTGATTTTACAACAGTTACTAATGAATTAAAAAATAAGGGTTATTTAGAAAGTATTGGTGGAGTTATCTATTTAACAGAAGTATTAAATACAGAATCAACTGCAGCAAATATTAATTACTATTTAAAAATAGTAAATGATGATAATTTATTAAGAAAACTTATAGATGTATCAAACGATGTTAATCAGATGGGTTATAATACTGATAAAGATGTATCCGAAACTCTTGATGAAGCTGAAAGAAAAATACTTAGTATTGTAAAAACTCGTCGTGCTACAGAGTTTAAAAGTATTAAAGAAGTAGTTTATAATGTTCAAAAAAATTTGCAAACCTTAGCTGAAACTAAAGGAGATATTACAGGTATTCCGACTGGATGGACAGATTTTGATAAATTAACATCAGGACTTCATGAAAATCAATTTATAATAATTGGAGCTCGTCCAGCTATGGGAAAAACTGCCTTTGCACTTAATCTTGCAACTAATGTTGCAGTTGGATCAAAAAAATCAGTTGCTGTTTTTAACTTAGAAATGGGTGCTGAACAACTAGCCAATCGTATGTTATCAAGCCTTGGTCAAATAGAAGGTTATAAATTTATGAGTGGAAAACTCAATAATAATGATTATGTTAAATTTAATGAGGCTTTAAGTCAACTTGAAGATACGAATCTTTTCATTGATGATACCCCTGGTATTACAATAGGAGAAATAAGATCAAAGTGTCGTAGACTTAAAAGTTCATCAAGTGGACTTGATTTAGTAATTATTGATTATTTACAACTTGTATCTGGTGGAAAAAACTATGGTGCCAATCGTCAACAAGAAGTATCAGATATATCTAGATCTCTCAAAATGCTTGCAATGGAATTAGAAATTCCTATTATTGCACTTTGTCAATTATCAAGATCAGTTGAAGCAAGAGAAGATAAAAGACCTTTAATGAGTGATCTTCGTGAGTCTGGATCAATTGAACAAGATGCAGATATAGTAGCCTTTTTGTATAGAGATGATTATTATAATAAAGCAGCTAGAACAGATAATAATGTAAGTGTAAGTGAACTTATTATAGGTAAACATCGAAATGGAGCAACAGCAACGATTAATTTATTATTTAAACGTGATATGAGTACGTTTTTAAATTTTGTTACAGAAAGGAGTGAATAATTAGTGGAAAAGACATCAGGAAAATATCCAATACTAGGAATTATTATTGCTTTAGTTTTAGGTATTATATTTACATTTTTTAAAACGAATGATGTGTTTAGTAAATCAAAAATACCAACAGAATCATTCAGAGTTTATTTAAAAGGGGAATCAATTGGACTTATTAAATCTGATCAAGAATTATATGATTATATCAATGAAATGCAAAAAGAATTAATGAATAAATATAACGTTGATAATGTTTATGTTCCAAATGATATAAATGTAGAAAAAGACATAACGTATGAAGAAAATATAACATCTATTAGCAATATTTATGATATTATAAATGATAAATCTCCTTTTACTATAAAAGGATATAAAGTTTTAATTGATAAAACAAATGCTGAAGAATTGGAAAATGAAACTGAAAAAGAAAACGAGGAAAAAAAGATATATATCAATGTATTAAATAAAGAGATATTTAATAATGCAGCTAAAAAGGTTGTACTTTCATTTGTTTCAGAAGAAGATTTTAATGATTACGAAAATGAAATTCAAAAAGTAGTTATAGATACTGGAGAAGTAATTGAGAATTTATATATTAATGCTAAAATCACGTTTACAGATGGATATTTACCTGTAAATGAAAAGATATTTACATCAGAAGATGAATTAACTGAATACTTACTTTTTGGTGCAAATCAAAACATGTCTACTTATGTAGTACAAAGTGGAGATACTTTGGATAGTGTTGCTGATGCAAATAAAATGAATGTAAACGAAGTATTAATAGCTAATAGTAATTTAAGATCAAGTAATGCTCTTTTATATGAAGGACAAAAATTAACAGTAGGTGTTCTTGATCCTGTTTTTCAAACAGTAAAAGAAATTCATAAAGTTGAAGATCAAGAGGTATCTTATAAAACAGAATATATATATGATAATACGCAGCTTGTTGGTTATCAAAGAACTGCAACTCAAGGAAGTAATGGAATTAATCGAATAACTCAAAAAATAAAAGAAGTAAATGGTGAAATAGTAAATGCCTTAATATCTGATCAACAAGAAATAAGACCTGTTGTAAATGAAGTTATTGTCAAAGGTGGAAAACAACCGGTTATTGTATCAGCAGGAAATTGGGGATGGCCAACAAATATTCCGTATATTATCTCAAGTCACTATGGGTGGCGTTGGGGAAGACTCCATAGTGGTGTTGATATATGTGGAACTGGATATGGATCACCTATATATGCTGCCAAAGACGGTGTTGTAACGGAAATTAATTATACAGGTTCATTAGGAAATTATGTTGAAATTGCGCATAGTAATGGATATTACTCTAGATATTTACATATGGTAACATTATCACCATATGTTAAAGTTGGGGATCAAGTAAAAATGGGGCAAACAATAGGAGATATGGGATGTAGTGGTCATTGTTATGGAACTCACTTGCATTTTGAAATTTGGCAGGGAAAACCATATGGTGGGGGACAAAGTTATAACCCATTGCTATTCTACTAATGCAAGCCCTTATACTTGGAAGTGGATCTAAAGGAAATTCTACATTGCTAATAACAGATACCAAAAAAATTTTAATTGATGCAGGATTTTCTTATCCTAAAACCAAAATGATTTTGGAAAATAATAACTATTCATTCTCTGATATAGATTTTATCTTAATAACTCATGAACATAAAGATCATATTCAAGGTCTTTCATCAATTGTAAAAAAAGAAAAAAAATTTGTTTATATTCCAAGAAGAATGTTTAAAGAAATAAATAAAGTTGTAGATGCTGATTATCTAATCTCAATTAAAGAAGATACATTTCAAATAGATGACTTAACAATAAGATTTTTACGTACATCACATGATGCTGTTTATCCTGTTGGATTTCTTATTGAAGATTCAACTTCACTTGTCTATATGACAGATACAGGTTATATTAGTAAAAATAGTTTAAGCTATATGAAAAATAAGAATTTATATATAATTGAAAGTAATCATGATCCTAAAATGGTAATGGAAGGGCCATATCCTTATGTACTAAAACAAAGAGTTCTTTCAGATACAGGTCACCTATCAAATGAAATGACGGGTAAATACTTACAAGAATTAATTGGTTTAAATACCAAAAAAATAATTCTTGCTCATTTAAGTGAAACAAATAATACAGAAAGTCTTGCTATTAAAACAGTAAGTAATTTAATAAATAACAAAGTAGAAGTTTTGGCTGCAAGACAAGAAGAAGAGATGAAGGTTTTATTATGATAAAAATAATATGTGTAGGCAAAATAAAAGAAATTTATTTAAAAAGTGCTATAGACGAATACTCTAAAAGACTTAGTAAATATACTAAGTTTGAAATAATTGAATTACCAGATTTTGATTATGATATAAAAAAAACTTTAGAAACAGAGCGAGATTATATTTTAAAAAATATTAAAAGTAGTGACTATAATATTTTACTTGATTTAAATGGTAAAGAACTTACAAGTTTTGAATTTGCTAAAAATCTTGATAAAATAAGACAAATTAATTCTAATATCAACTTTATAATAGGGGGATCATATGGAGTTCATGATGATATAAAAAATATTGTTAGTGAAAGAATTTCTTTTTCAAAACTTACATTCCCTCATCAACTATTTAGAGTAATTCTCTTAGAACAAATATATAGAAGCTTTAAAATAATAAATAATGAAGAATATCATAAATAAAAGGAATCTATTTATTAGATATTTTTTAATTTTAATTGAAATTTTAAAATTAAATGTTATAATGTTAATATAAAAGGAGAATAAAAATGGAAGAAAAAAAGAGTAACAAGGGATTATATATTATTTTAATTATATTTTTAGTATTATGTTTAATAGGTTCTCTTGCATTTATTTATAAAAGAATATATGTTGAACCTGTAAACGAAACAGAAAAAGAGGAAGAAAAAATTGAAATACCTAATTTATTAAATATTTTAAAAATGATTCCTGTTAAATTAGATAATGGTAATTATGTAGGTTATAAAGTTGAAGATTTAACTGATAAAGAAATAAATGATGCAATAATTACATATATTGTTAATAATAACGAATTAATTACTAAAGATAACGAAAGATATTATCTTGAAAAAATATCTAATGTTGAAGATAATTTATTTAATTTCTTAGATTTAAAAAATTATGAAGTTAAAACTGATATCGAAAGCTCTGATATTCGTTATACTTTAGAAAAAGTTACTGAAAATGATCTTGACTACTTAAAAGTAAAACTTACAGAAATTGCAACTGATGCATTTGATACTTTTGAATTACAAGATCTAGATAATATTACCTATGATAAAAAAACAAATGAATATACTGTAAATGTTTTAGTGATAGAAAATATAGGTGGTGGACCTAGTGTAAAAATAGGAAAATCCAATATTATTATAAAAACTTTTGATAATAAAACAACTTTAAAAGAAGTTGAGTTTGAAAAATATAATGAAACTGATCCAATAGAATAAAAATACGAAGTTTAATTCTTCGTATTTTTAATATAATCTATTGTACTATCTGCAAGTATTTCCATAGCATCAATTAAGTATTCATCTTGTAAATGATATATTTCTTTAAGTACCGATAGTTCTGTACAACCAAGTATTATTTTTTCAGCACCTAATTCTTTTAAATGATTAACAACTTGATAAAAATCATTTATATTAATTTCTTTTCCACTTTTTATTCCATCATATATAATAGATGATACAATTTTTTGTTCTTCTCTATTTGGAGTTATTAATTCAATATTATATTTATTAAGTAGTTCTTTATAAATACCACTTTGAATAGTTCCTTCTGTTGCAAGTAATCCTACTTTTCTAATATTATTATCATTTAGATATTTAACGGTTTCTTCTACAATATTTATAAATAAGATAGAAGTATTATTAATGATTTCTTTGTAAAAGTATGATGCTGTGTTACAAGGCATTACTAATAGGTTACAATCAAATATTGTAAGTTTTCTTACCATTTCTAATATTTTATTAATAGGATTTTCTTTAGTATTATCTAATATATAAGAAGTTCTATCTGGTGTTGTTGGATCATTTATAATATCCATTTCTATTTCTTTATCTATATTATCTAATCTATTATTTAACATTTCCATGAATTTTACGGTTGCAAGAGGACCAAGTCCTCCTATAATTCCTATTTTCATTTTATCACTTCTCTTCCTGTAAGTTCTATTATTTTTTTTATAAATAACTCATCATTTATGTCAAAAGAATTATTTAAAATAGGAATATTTGTATTTCTTTTTATTATGTTATAAACATTAATATCATTAAAAGTTAATATTAAATAATTTGTATCATTTTTTGCAAATTTATCTAATATATCTTTTATTTCTGATTCAGTTTTTTCTAATAATTTATTATTAATAACAATATTCATAGGAATATGTTCTTGATCAATATTTGCACGAGTTTTTAAAATAAGTTTTTCCACAAAAATTGTGGATAATTTTCTATTAGTTCCAAGTATTCCAATTGTTTTATTCATTAGGCCTCCTGTAGTATAATTTATATTTTTTATCAATGTTTTTTCTTTTTAATTCTATAAATCTTTTTAATGTTAAATCTTTTTTATAATATAAAATGTTTTTAACTTTATGTTCTTTATAAAGTTTTTTAATTTTATTTTTTATTTCATCATTTTTTACATATCTCATTATAATTCTTTTAGGAACTAATGTCCAAAGATATTCATTTTTTAAATATTCAATCTTATTTTCTTTATTATATATTACATCATCAATTAAATATTTGGTAATATTCATTCCACCAAGTGTTACAAATGAATGACTTCTTCCTTGCCTAATATTTATTTCAAATAATTTATAAGAATTATTTTTTTTATTATATTTTAAATCAAAGTTTGCATATCCAACATATTTAATTGCTTCTAAAAACTCTTTAATTTTATCAAATAATTCTTGATCAAAGGTAGGAATAATTGCATCATAGTCTCCGTAGGAGGCTGGAGCTTTATCTTCTAAGATTACTTGTCCTAATGCCATAAATGTAACTTTATTATGTGAATCAACATACGCATTTAAAACTCGAAGATTTGTATCATCTCCTTCAATATATTCTTGAACTATTAAATCTTTTTCATACTCTGAATGATATATTCTTTTTAATATATCATTAAATTCATTTATATTATATACAACAAATACTTTTTTCTTACCCCAAAATGATGATTTCCAGTAAGTTACACTATCACTTGGTTTTAATATAATAGGAAAATCAAATGGAAGTTTTTGTTTTTGATAATTGTCTTTTGTATAAATAATAGTTTTAGGATAATCTAAATTATATTCACGACATGTTTTATAAAAGTTTTCTTTAATGATCAATTTATTCATTAAATTTTCATCAATATAGGGAACAATAAAATATTTTTCTAATTCATTTTTATTTTCAATTATAAGTCTTGTATACACATCACTACAAGCAATTAAAATAATTTTTTTGTTATTATATTTATCTTTTATATCTTTTAATGTTTTGAGAAACACTTCTTTTTTTTCTATATCTTTATTTTGATATATATCTATTATTTTTGAAAACTTTGTTTCAGAATAACCAGTTTTACAAACAGCTATACTTCTTACTTGATATTGTTCATAAAAACCTATTGCCATTCCATAAACATTTCGATCACTTCCAAATAAAACAGGAATAAATTCTTGTACTTCCATAGCTACCTCTTTACTTCTAAAAACATTATAACACATTAAAATTTCTTTTTAAATATCAAAATGTTTTTTTTGACAAATTTTAGGGTATATTATATACTGATTATGACAAAGTGGAGGAATTATGCAATTAGTAGAATTAAATGAAAAGGAATATAAAGAATTTACAAAAAAAAATAAAGCCCATTTTCTTGAATCTTATGAATGGGGAATTGTTTCAAAATATAGAGGATATAAAGTATATTATTTAGGTCTTAAGGATGAAGATACTATAAAAGCAAGCGCTTTAGTGTTAGAAAAAAAATTAGTATTTAGTTATAAAAGATTTTATATACCAAGAGGTTTTACTATTGATTATAAAGATAAAGATTTATTAAAAGAAATGGTTAATAAAATAAAAGAATTTGCAAGGTCTAAAAATGCAATTTTTGTAAGAATAGATCCAGCAATTAAACTTCATACCATAGATGAAAATGCTAATGTTATAGATGGTGAAAATAACTATGATGTTGTAGAAAATTTAGAAAATGTTGGTTTTAAACATTTAAAATTAACTAAATACTTTGAAACAAATCAACCAAGATTTACTTTTAGAATACCTTTAGAAAATTCTATAGAAGAAATTGAAAATAGATATTCAACTACTACAAAGTCAAGAATCAAAAAAGCAATTAACTCTTGTGTATTTGTTGATATTGGAAATCAAAATGATATAAAAGAGTTTTCTCGGCTTATGAAGTTAACAGAAAAAAGACAAGATTTTTATTCTCATGATAGTGATTATTTTGAAAAATTTTATGAAATATTTAATAAAAGTAATATGGTAACTTTATATTTAGGTAAAATTGATCTGTTAAAGCTATTTGAAAAATTAAAAAATGAAAAAAAAGTGTTAGAAGAAGAAGCTAACTCTTTAAAAGATATAGATAGTAAAAAAGTTAATAATAGAAAAAAGGAGCTTGAAAAGAATATAAAGTCTATTAATGAGCAACTTGAAATACTAAAAGATAAACCAAAACAAGAAATTGTTGTTTCAAGTTATTTAATAGTAAAATATAATGACTATGCATGGGCTTTATATGCAGCAAATGATATGGATTATAAAATGATGTATGCAAATTATTTAGTTTATGATACTCAAATAAAAGATGCTTTTAAAGAGGGTATAAAAGTATTTGATGTATTTGGAACAATAGGTGATCCAAACTCAGAAAGTTCTCTTTTAGGACTTCATGATTTTAAGAAAAAGTGGGGAGGGGAATATACTGAGTTTGTAGGTGAATTTGATCTTATTTTAAATAAATTTATGTATTTTGTTTATACAAAGTTAATACCAATATATCATAAAATTGTAAATAAAAAATTAAAAAAGGAAGTGAAATAATGGATTTTTTTGGGGTAGTACTTGGAGGAGATATGAATACTTATGGTGTTGCAATGGCATTTTATGAACAATATCATAAAAAAACTATTGTAATAGGTAAGCATCCTTTATATCCAACAAACCCAAGTAAAATAATTGAAGGTTATTATTATGATACAATACTAGAAGATGATACGTTAATATTTGCTTTAAAAGAATTAAATAATAAATACTCAAATACAAAAAAAATATTATTTGGTAATACTGATTTTTATGTAGAACATATCATGAAAAATAGAGAAAAAATAGAAAGTATAAGTGATAACTATATAATTCCAATGGTAAAATTAGATATGTTTAAAGAATTATTTTGTAAGGAATCATTTTATAAGTTATGTGAAAAATATAATTTAAATTATCCTAAATATCAAATTTATGATTTTAAAAAAGATAATTTAGAAAACTATCAAGTAAAATTTACATATCCTATTTTTTTAAAGCCAGCAGATACAGTTATTTATTCAGAATTCAATTTTTCTGGTAAGCAAAAAGGATATAAAGTAGAAAATGAACAAGAATTTAAAGAAATAATAAAAAGAATAAAATTAAGTGGTTTTGAAGATAAATTCATTGTTCAAGAATATATTGAAGGTGACGATGAATCAATGTATGTATTTACAGCATATGTATCAAAAAGTCATAAAGTAAAAGTTATAACCGCTGGTAAAATATTAATGCACGATCGAACTCCAGAATTAATTGGAAATTATTCTGCTATTACAAATGCAGTGGATGAAGAATTTAGTTTAAAATTAAAAGATTTTCTTGAAAGTATAAAATTTACAGGAATCTGTCATTTTGATGTTGAATATGATATAAATAGAAAAAAATTCTATGTTTTTGAAATGAATATTAGACAAGGAAGAAGTAATTTTTATACATTTGCAAGTGGTGCTAATTTAATGAAGGAAATAGTAGATGATTATATTTATGAAAAAGATAATAAATTTTATATTGCTAATAAAAAGTTTACTGTTAGTATTTTGCCAAAATTTATACTTAAATATTGTTTAAAGAAAAATGGAAAAATTCCAGAGTTAGGCAAATTTTATAGATTTTCACTGGCAAGTTATGATCGAAATATAATTAGATATTTATATCAAGTAAGATGGGACTATCGTATATTAAGAGGATTTTTAAAATATAATAAGAAAAGTTAATTATAATTAAAAGTTCTTTTTTTCTTTCTTATAAAATATTTTGCATTATATATAAAATTATGCTATAATTTTTTTGATAAGACTAGAGGTGAGAAATGAAGAATAGAAAACTAATAATGTTATTAATAATAGTTATATTATTAATTCCAAATCAAATCGAAGCTAAAACTTTAAGGGATTTAAAAAATGAACTTGCTTCAGTAAAAGAAAAAAAATTTCAAAATGATTCTAAAAAGAAATTAACTCAAAGTGAGATCAATTCAGTAAATTCAAATATAGAAAATATTAGAAACAAAATAGTTGAAAGTGAAAATACAGTAAAAAAATTAACAAATGAAATACAAGAGTTAAATGAAAGTATTCAGGAAAAGGATTTAGAAATAAAAGAAATAATTCATTTTTTGCAAATATCAAATGGAGAAAATGCTTATCTTGAATATATATTTGGATCAAGAGATATAACGGATTTTATATATAGAAGTGCAGTGTCCGGCCAACTTGTTTCTTATAATGATTCCTTAATAATTGAATATAATGATACAATTAAAAAAAATGAGCAAAAACAAGTAGAACTTAAAGATGAAATGGTAAGTCTTGCAGCTAAACAAGAAAATTTAGAAAGTGAACTAACAAAACTTGGAGATGAGTTAAAAGATTTAAATAGCATTTCAGTTGATATAGATGCAGAGATTGCTGCCCAAGAAAAAGTAATTGAATACTATGAAAAAACATTAGGATGTAAATTAGATGAAAATATTAATAGTTGTGGAAAAGTTCCTTATTCTGGTAAATTTGTAAGACCAATTCAAAATGGCAGAATTACTAGTAATTTTGGATCACGTTGCTATTGGAATAATGTGCAAGGAAGAAATGTTTGTACATATCACTATGGAATTGATATAGCTGGAGGAGATACGCAAGTTTATGCTGCTGCTCCTGGTACTGTTGCTAATATTTTTTGGTATCAAAGTTGTGGTGGTAATATGTTATTTGTTAATCATAATGTTGGAGGGTTTTATTATACAACAGGATATTATCATTTAAAAAGTATTAATGTAAAAATTGGTGATTATGTTGATCAAAATACTGTAATAGGAATTACAGGAGGAGATTCATCGACTTGGGGATATGATAAATGTTCAACTGGAAGGCACTTACATTTTGCTGTTGCAACAGGTCTTTATATGAAAGATTATTCTTCTTGGTCAACTTATCAAGCAAGAAATATTAATCCAATAACGGTTGTTAATTTTCCGTCATATGGAACATGGTTTGCAAATAGAGTTACTAAATATTAGTAACTTTTTTTGACAAAAAATAATTTTAATTTATAATATATTATTAGAGGGATATTTATGGAAATAATAAATAAGATTTTGTGGAGTATTGCAACTGTTTTATTAGTTGCATCTGGTTTTTATTTTGCTAAAAAAATAGATTTTTTACATTTAAGAATTTTTAAAATGTTAAAAATACTAAAAAAGAAAGATAAAAATGAAGAGGGTATATCAGCATTTGAATCTTTAAGTGTTGCACTTGGAGCATGTATTGGTGTTGGTTCATTATCAGGGATTGCTCTTGCTATTTATAAAGGTGGTATTGGTTCAATTTTTTGGACAATTATATCTTGTTTAATAATTGTGCCAAATTCATTTATAGAGAACTCTTTAGCTGTTATATATCATAAAAAGAAAGATGATTTATTTATTGGAGGACCTGCTAATTATATTAGAGATGGGTTGGGATATAAAAAATTATCTTTAGTTTATGCCTTTATTATAATACTTGCGTATTTATTTGGTTTTATTCCTATTCAAGCTAATACTATTTCTAAAGCAATAACAACCTTTTTTAATGTTCCTGCTTTATTGATAGGATGTGTAATTGGAATAATATGCTTTATAATAATTAAAAATGGTATTAAGAGTATTGCTAAGTTTTCAAGTATATTTATTCCAATAATGGCTTCTGTTTATTTATTAGTATCTTTGTATATTATTTTTAAAAATATTAATTTAATTCCTGGAATTGTAATTTCTATTTTTAAAGAAGCATTTAACTTTAAAGCACTTGGTTATGGTATATTTAGTAGTCTTATTATCGGTATAGAAAGAGGTATATTTGCAAGTGAAATAGGTGCAGGTACAAGTGCTATAGCAGCAGGATCAAGTAATCAGAAAAATCCATTTAAACAAGGAATAGTTGGTATGTTTGGAGGATACTATACAATTTTTGTTGTATGCCTATCAACAGCTTTAATTATTTTAACTAGTGATTATAATCCTATTAATTATGGAGTAGTTAATGGTATTGAAATTACTTTAAATTCATTAATATATCATTTAGGAACATTTGGTAATATTATTTTGTATTTTTGTTTAATTGCATTTTCTTTTTCAACTATTATTTCAGGATATTATTATGTTGAAACAAATTTAAAATTTATTTATGATAAAATATCAATTAATAATATTTTATTTCTGCAAATAATTACTACTATTATTCTAATAGTATCAACTATTATTAGTCCAACATTTATTTGGAATACAGCAGATTTATTAGTAGCTATGTTGGTTATTATTAATATATTTTCAATATTTAAACTACGTCATATTTTCTTAAAAAAATATAAAGAGATGGGAAGTAATTAAAATGATAGGAAATGAATGGGATAATATTTTAGAAAATGAATTTAAAAAAGACTATTTTTATAATTTATTAAAATTTGTTCAAGGCGAATATAAAGTAAAAACTGTATATCCACCTAAAAAAGAAGTTTTTAAAGCATTTCGTTATACTCCATATAAAAGTTTAAAAGTAGTAATTCTTGGACAAGATCCATATCATGGAGAAGGTGAAGCAGAAGGACTTAGTTTTTCTGTTAAACCAGGTATAAGAAAACCTCCGTCATTAAATAATATTTTTAAAGAATTACATGATGATTTAGGTTGTAGTATACCAATAGATGGTTCTTTAGTTTATTGGGCTAAACAAGGAGTACTTTTATTGAATACTGTTCTAACAGTTATTAAAGATCAAGCAGCAAGTCATAAGGATATTGGTTGGGAAACATTTACAGATGAAGTTATTAAAATAATTAATGAAAAAAGTGAGCCAGTTGTTTTTATATTATGGGGCAGTTTTGCACGTAGTAAAAAGAAGTTAATTACTAATAAAAAACATTTGATTATAGAATCAGCTCATCCATCTCCACTTTCAGCTTATAATGGTTTCTTTGGATCACATCCTTTTTCTAAAACAAATGACTTTTTAATTAAAAATAATTTAAAGCCAATAGATTGGCAAATAAAATAGTATTCATAGAAGAATATAACTATAAAAATATTTGTCGATTAAAACAATCTATAAATCTTTGGAATTTTCATATAGTATATATGGAGGAATTATATGTTTCAAAGATTTTCAGAAGAATCAAAAAAAGTATTAAAACAAGCGAAGAAAGAAATGCAAGCTTTAAAACATGCATTTGTTGGATCAGAGCATTTACTTCTTAGTATTTTAAGTTTTAAAGATTTAAACGTTACTCAAAAATTAAAAGAATATAATATTACTTATGATAATTTTAAAAAAGAATTAATTAATACTATTGGAATAGGTAATAGTTTAAATTCTTATTTTATTTATACTCCTATGGTTAAAAGAATAATTCAAAATGCAATTATAGATTCTAAAGAAGATAATATGATTGAAGTAGATGTTAATTGCTTATTCTTATCTCTTCTTGATGAAGGAGAAGGGGTTGGTATTAGAATATTAAATAGTTTAGGTGCATCAATTGATGAACTTTATTCTGAATTTGAAAATAAAGAAACAATTAACAACAAATATAAAAAAAATAAAAAATTACTTGTATATGAACATAGTATTGATTTAGTAGAAAAAGCTCGAAATGGAAAAATTGATCCTGTTATAGGAAGAGATAATGAAATCAATAGATTAATTGAAATACTTCTTCGAAGAAATAAAAATAACCCTTTGTTAATTGGAGAAGCTGGTGTTGGAAAAACAGCGATTGTAGAAGCTCTTGCTTTAAAAATTTATAAAAAAGAAGTTCCTAGTGCACTTCTTGATAAAAAAATATTATCTATTTCTATGGCTAACCTTGTTGCAGGTACTAAATATAGAGGAGAATTTGAAGATCGAATTGAAAAAATGGTAAAAGAAATTGAGTCAAATCCTAATTTAATCATTTTTATTGATGAAATGCATTCTATAGTAGGAGCAGG
>CACZOV010000027.1 GCA_902782915.1 uncultured Erysipelotrichaceae bacterium
TAAAATTAAAAATAGAATAATATGAGTATCTAAGATATTTAATTAGTTAAATTATTTACTTATTCTTAACAATTTATTTTTTATTGTATTGTATAATCATTAAAATTTATATATAATGTTGTTGGTGATCTAAATGGATAAAATTGGAGTAATTGCAGAGTTTAATCCCTTTCATAATGGACATATATACTTTTTAAAATGTATCAAAAAAAAATTTCCTAATAGTTTTATTACAGTAATTTTAACAACTAATTTTTCACAAAGAGGAGAACTTTCTCTTCTTACTAAATGGGATAAAACTTTTTTAGCACTTCAATATGGAATTGATCTTGTTATAGAACTCCCCTTTTATTTTGCAACTCAAAGTGCTGATCAATTTTCTTATTCAGCAATTACAATTCTTGAAGCGTTAAAAATGGATTATTTAGTATTTGGTTCTGAAACGAATGATGTAGATACACTAAAAAATTTAGCAAGCACGATTCTTTATCACAAAGAATATAATAAACTTATTAAAGAATATTTAGATCTTGGAAATAGCTATCCTGCTTCTATTTCTAAAGCATTATATAATTTAACTAATGTAAAATTAATTAGTTCAAATGATATTTTAGGAGTTACATATATTAAAACAATCTTAGAAAACGATTATAAAATGAAACCAATTACTATTAAAAGAACAAATAATTATTTAAATAAAAAAACAACAGGTTCTATTTCAAGTGCTACTAGTATAAGAGAAAACTATTTTAATAATAAAGATTATAAAGATTTTATTCCTAAAAAAACATTTGATCTTTTAAATATAAATAAAGATTTTCTTGAAAACTATTTTTATCTTTTAAAATATAAAATTTTAAGTGATAAAGAGTTATCTGAATATTTGGATGTTGGTGAAGGAATTGATTCAAAAATTAAAAAAAATATTTTGAAATCAAATACCTATCAAGAATTAATTGAATCATTAAAAAGCAAAAGATATACTTATAATAAATTAAATAGAATGTTTTTACATATAATGATAAATCTAAAGAAAAATGATAAATATTCTATTAACTATATTAGAATACTTGGTTTTAATAAACTAGGAAGAAGTTATTTAAAAGAAATAAAGCCAAAAACTAATTTACCTCTTATTACAAATTATAAAGATATAAATGACCCAGTTTTAAAACTAGAATTAACCTCTTCTATATTATATTCTCATATAATAAAAAAAACTAGTATTATAAAAAAAGAATTACAATCTATTCCTATTCAAATAGACTAATTCTTTTTTTATAAAAATTTATCTTGATAAATGGTTTCATCATAAAAAGATGTTGTATATTTTTCATTATAGTTTTCTAATACTACAGTTTTTCCTTCTTGGTATTTTGATCTATTTATTTTAATAATTGGGATATTTAAAATTCTTGCAGCATTTAAATCCTTTTCTCTTATAGTATCAAAACAAACAATATATGATGGAAGAATGCGTTCGTATCTAAAATCAAATTCATTACTTCCTGATATTTTTAAATTTTTAATTTGAATCTCATTCATCTTATTAGAAGATAGAATATCATCAATACTTCTAATTCGATTAATAAATGAAGTTGTATTAATCGGTTGATCAAGACTATAAGAATCATCTTCTAATACATGCATTATTTTATTAATTTCAAAGTTTGTAAAACCATAAATATAATTATCTTCATTAAAAACATGCATATTCTTAGAACCTATTAAACTATAACAATTTCTAGCTGCTAAATTATTTCCACTTGGAATTCTTGCCCTACAAGTTACCAACATAATAAAATCTTCTCCATTTAATTCATATATATCAACTTTCAATTTTTTAGATAATTCTTGATTTTTTAAGTTCTCATTATCCATTGGTTTAAAACATTTATCTTTTATTTTTTGATAACTTAAATCTTTACAATTTCTCACATCATCATAATAAGTACTTACTTGATAACTATCTTTATATCGATTATAAAACTCTAATATTTCATTTGGAGTTTTTTCATATAATGTCATAACTTCTCTATAAAAATCCAATTTTTCTTTATCAAAATTATTATCATTAAAACTCAATAACTCTTCTATATTTAAAAATACATTTCTAATACTATCCTGAAATAATTTATCAATAACAATAATTAAAATAATTTTCTTATCAGGAAAAACTTCATCTTTTTTAGAAATAAATTGTAATTCTAAAAATTCTTTTTCAAGAGTTTGATCATAATTTCTTATAAAAGTTTTATTTTTAATATATTCATCAAGAATTTCATCTTCCATTTTTGAAATTAAGTTTTCAAAGTATGTTGTATCTATATGATTACTTAATCTAGCTATTTTCTCTCGCATTTGAAATATTGAAGACGAAAAAATTATTTCTCGAAAAAAATCTTTATTTTCATACAAATTTCTATCAAGTTCTACTTCTGAATATAATATTAAATTATATATTTCTTTATTAGTAAATGATATTACATGACTTTTTATATAATTATTTACTAAATCGGGAGAAATATATGAAAAAGTCATTTTTTTATAAGTATTATCTATATCTTGTTTTAAAAAGTTTTCCCATTTATCTGGTTTATTTTTAAGAGAAAGAAGAATAATCGAACTTAAACATGTATCATTAATAGGAATTTTATTTAAAGATACAAAGTTAATAATTGCAATTAAAGTATCATAAGAAAAATCAAGTTCACTATAGAAAGATTCTCCATTATAAAGTAATAAAAATAATAAATTATCATTTTTTAATAATTCTTTTTCAAATGATATTTGATCAGATCTTTTTAAACAAACTAAATAAACATATTCATGCCCTTTATACATCTTTTTGATCTTGGAAATAATTGGATTTTTCATTTTATTTAAAAGAGCATTTGCATCATATACTTCAAGTACCTTTCGGAAATCCCATGCATTTTGTTTTTTATCTAATAAAAATACCTTTTCACATATTCTTTCATCTTGAAGTAAGTTAAGCCTTTTTTCATAACTTAAAGGCCGAAGTGCATCAAGAAATTCAGTTAATTCTAAATTAAGTATTTTATCTATTTCCATATAATTCCTTTCTATTTATTTCTTGGATGGGTTTGATAATAAACCTCTTTTATATGATCAAGTGTTACATGAGTATATATTCCAGTTGTTGATATAGATGAATGTCCAAGTAACTCTTGAACTGTTAATAAATCGCATCCATTATTTAAAAGATGAGTTGCAAAACTATGTCTTAACATATGAGGAGTTATATGCTTTTGAAAACTTATCTTTTTTAATACTTGATTTAAAATATAACTAATTCCTTGAGTAGTTAGCTTATTACCCTTTTGATTTAAAAATAAGTATTCTACTTTTTTGGGATTTATCTCATCATAAATATTTAAATATTCATCAAGTATTTTTTTACATACATCATTATAATAAACAATTCTTTCTTTTGATCCTTTTCCAAGTACATTTATACTTTGATTAGTAAAATTTATATCTTTTATTAATATATTAACAAGTTCTGATACTCTTACACCAGTTGCATATAATAATTCAATAATTAAGCGATTTCTAAGATCGTAATTATTATTTATTTCCATACTGTGAAAAATTTCTAGTAATTCTTCATAATTTAAATATCTTGGTAATTTAGTTTCTTTTTTAGGAAGACTTACATAATTAAAAGGATTAATAGAAACTTTATTTTCTCTATTTAAATATTTATAAAAACCTTTTAAAGAACTAATATGACGTCTAATACTTTTACCCGCAAGTTTTTCTTTTTCAAAGTGATCAAAAAGTCCCATCAAATCTTCATAAGAAACTTCAGTATAATCTAAATTTTCCCTTTTTAAATAAGAAAAAAAATCTTCTAAATCTATTCTATAGTTTTCTATTGTTTTATCACTATAGTTTTTATTATATTTTAAATATTCTAAATACTTTTCTATCATTTTTTATCACAATTTTATTATAACAAAATTTAAAATAAAATTCATTAAAAAAATAAAAGTAAACACTTTTTTTATGTTTACTTTTTATTTACAAATTTTGTAAATTTAGTATATGTACTATTTTCTAAATTAGTTTTAGAAAGATTTTCAAATAATCCTTTTTGTTCTTTAGTTAATTTATCAGGAAGAACAACTTCAAAAATTAAGTACATATCTCCAACTCGATTAGTTGAAGCATTTTTTATTCCTCGACCTTTAATTCTTTGTTTATCATTTGTATTTGTTCCTGGTTTAATATTTAATGTAACAACTGAATCAAGTGTTTTTATATCTTTTTTACAACCAAGAACAGCATCAGTTATTGTAATTGGAACAGTTAAATAAATGTCATCTCCATCTCTTGTAAAGAATTCATGTTCTTTTACTCTAAACTCTAAATACAAGTCTCCATTTACTCCTCCATTACTGCCAGCTTCACCACGTCCTGCTACTCTAAGTCTCATGCCGGTATCTACTCCTGCTGGAATTTTAACTGTAATAGTTCGATTCTTTCGAATCTTTCCTTTTCCACCACATGTCGTACAACGTCTTTTATATATCTTACCTAATCCACCGCAGTTAGTACAAGTAGTTTTAGAAACAAATGATCCTAAAATTGTCCTTTGCTCAGATGTAATTGTTCCACTTCCATGACATACATCACATGTTGTCTCATCATGACCACCTAATCCATGACAATCATCGCACATAACGCTTGTATCAATTTTTATATCTTTTTCACAACCATATACAGCCTCTTCAAAAGATAAATCCATATGATACAAAACATCATCTCCACGAACTTTTGTATTTCGACTCCTACTTCTTCCAGAAAAGCCAAAACCAGAACCAAATACAGAACCTAAAATATCATCTAAATCTACATCAAAATTACTAAAATCAAATCCAGAGAATCCACTACCATTTGAAGAATCAAAGGCAGCATGTCCAAATTGATCATATTGTTTTCTTTTAGCCGGATCAGATAATACAGCATAAGCTTCCTGAATTTCTTTAAATTTTTCTTCAGCACCGGCTTCTTTATTTATATCTGGATGATATTGTTTAGCAAGTCGTCTAAAAGCACTTTTTATTTCAGCATCACTTGCAGTTTTAGAAACCCCTAAAACCTCATAATAATCTCTTTTATTCATACAAATTCCTACTTCCTATAAATTTTTCTAAATTCATCAATAGTTTCTTTAAAAAATTCTATTGCATCTTCAATAAACTTTGGATCAGATATATTTACATCACATACCATTAATTCATCTTTTGGATACATAGATCCTCCCGTTTTTAGAAAATCAAGATAACGTTTTGCTCCCACATCTCCTCAAGACTCTATATCATGAACAATTTTACAAGCAGCTGATAAACCAATGGCATATTTATAAACATAAAAATTGTAATAGAAATGAGGAATTCTCATCCATTCATTTTCAATTAATTTATCACAAACAACTCCAGATCCAAAATAATCTTTTACAAGAGCATAATACTCTTTCTTTAAATAATCACTTGTTAGGACTATACCATTTTCATGATCACAATACATCTTTTTTTCAAATTCAGCAAACATTGTTTGTCTAAAAATTGTTCCTTTAAATAACTCCAATAATTTATTTAATAAAAATAGTTTTTCTTTTTTATCATTTGTTTTCTTAATCAAATATTTTAGTAAAATAAGTTCATTTACTGTACTTGCAACTTCAGCAACAAAGATATGATAACTTGATGTATTATATGGATTAGCCTCACATGAATACATAGTATGCATAGAATGTCCTAATTCATGAGCAAGAGTTGTTACATCATTATATTTTCCTTCAAAATTTAGAAGGATGTAAGGATAAGTATCATAAAAGCCACTGGAATATGCTCCACCACGTTTTCCTTTATTGTTATAAATATCTATAAAACGGTTAGAAAAAGCAATATTTAATTTTTTACGATAATCATCTCCTAAAACACTTAATCCATCAAGAACTATTTTCTTAGCTTCAGAAAATGAATAAGATTTATCTACATCACTTACCATATTAGTATATATATCATATAAATGTAATTTATCAAGACCTAATACTTCTTTTTTTAGAGAATAATAATCATATAAAACTGGTAAATTACTTCTTACTGTTTTAATTAAATTATCATAAACTGCTAAGTCAATATTATCATGGTACAAACTTGCTTCTATTGCGGAATTATATTTTTTAATCTTAGCAAGCCTACAATTTGTTTCTATATTATAACGAAATGTATCAGCAATTGTATGAGAATACTTTGCATAAGTTTTAAATAATAAATTAAAAGCTTTTTTTCGAATATTTTGATCATTACTTTCTATAAATAGTGAATAATTACTTTCAGTAAATTCATGTTTTTTACCATCAATTACAATATTACCAAATGTTAAATCACTATCTGTTAATGATTCATAAATATTTTCAGATGCACCTAAAGAAATTCCTAAACTAGATAATAGTTTTTCAGATTCTAAAGATAAAGTATGTTCCTTATAACGATATAAACTTTCTAAATTAAATTTATAAACAATAAGACCTTCTTCTTCCTCTAAAAACTTTTTAACTACATTAAAATCCCCTCTTAATAATTCTGGATCAACAAAAGACATAATACTAGAAAACTTAGTCATTAACTGAGATATTTTTTCAGATAATTCCAAACTATTAGAATTTGTTGTATCAACATCATAATTTAAATGAGCATAATAATATAATTTATATAATTTTCTTTCAAGTTGATCAGATAACTTTAAAAATTCTAATAAAGTTTTAGAACTTGAAAGTAATTTTCCTTTATATTGAGAAATTTTAAGCATCTCTTTTGATAAATCATTATAATCTTCATA
>CACZOV010000028.1 GCA_902782915.1 uncultured Erysipelotrichaceae bacterium
ATTATATTCTTTTTTGTCATTTATAAAAATTTTATAAAGTTTTTGAAATCCATTCAAATCTTTTGATAAATTAATAATTTGATCTTCTACATTTTTTTTATTTGAATATAAACCAATATTTTTATAAGAATAACTATACGTATCATTTTCATTTTTAAAAACAATTTCCTTATTTAAATTTTCTTCTTTATCATTTAAAATATTAGATATTTCTTTATAACTTAATCCACTTACTAATGAATTATCTAAATATATATTTGGATAAACATGATTATTATAAAATTTTATTATATAGAAACAATATCCTAATAGAATATAACATATTATTAATACAATAATAATTATTACAAAAAATATACTTATCTTGGTTTTTTTACTTTTTATTTCTTTTTGTAAAATAGAATTTTTTTTACTATTTTTCTTATTTAGATTATTTGAAACCTTTTTATTTATTTCAAACGAATCTATTTCTAAAACTTTTTTTTCAAGAGATGTTTTATTTACTTTTTTATAAAGTGATTTACATAGTTTTAATTTAGAAAACTCTGTTTTATTCTCTATTTCATAATTTAAAATACTTTTAAGTTGTTTTTCATTTAAACTTTTAAAATATTTTATTAAATCTTTTGTTTTATTTTGTTTTAAATATATATCAATAATTAAAGATATAAGTTTTAATTTTGAAACATGGCATTTTTCTCTTATAATACTCATAATTTCAAAATTTTCTATACAATTTGAATTATTTACAATTAAAGAATTTATTACATCTTCTAATTTATTTTTCTTTAATAATTTAGATATATAATTCGATTTATCTAGTACACTATTATCTTTAAAATTATCTGGAAATTTTAAAACCTTCATAACAACCTCTTATTCTAATTTAATTATATAATATATTAATAAAATTGACTAGTTATTTTTATATTTTATTAAAAAAAAAATTTAACAAAATGTTAAACTTTTTACAAAAATTTTTTTAATTCATCTAGATATTTTTCTTGCATTGTAACATATTTAGAAATTAATTCTTGAACTTCTTCATTTAAGTTTTTACGATTTAGTATTCTTCTTCCTTCAATAATACCCATATTTGTTCCTTGAATTAATAATTCAGCAAGATGAGATGTTGTTTTATCTTTCAAAGTTTTCATGTTTATCATTGAATCGGTCATTACTTTAGTTGCCATACTAGTTGAATGAGGATTTCCTTCATTATAATTTGGATAAATTCTTTCAATTATCTCTTGCATTTCTTTATAAGACTTGAATTGTTTTCTTAGAAGTTTTTCTAAATCTTGATCTTCAACTTTTTCAAGTATAAAACTAATTGCATCACTTCCCATACAACTTCCTTTATGAATTTCATCAAGTGCATTCACATCTTCCATATTATCACCCAGTAATACTATGGATAAATTTTATAGTTTTATACATTGTTTTTATATTAACTTATATACAATACAAGTATATGAATAAAAAATGAAATAAACTTCCAAATAAAACAAAAAAATGAAATACAGAATGCATATAAGGAATCTTTTTTCCTAAAGCATAAAGAATTGAACCAATTGTATACATTACTCCACCAAGTATTAAATAAATAACTCCTTTTAAAGGAATAAGTTTAAGCATTATAGGTATTAAAAATAAAGATCCCCATCCAAGTATTAAATTACAAATAACTGATATCTTGGAATATTTATCAACATTGATTGCATTAAATACAACTCCAACTATTGTAATACTCCAAATAATTCCAAATACTATCCATCCTATTTTTCCATATAATAAAGATAGACAAATTGGCATATATGTTCCAGCAATCATTAGTAAAACATTACAATGATCTATTACTCTTAAAACTTTTTTACCAAGTATTTTTGGACTTAATGCATGATATATACATGATATAGTATAAAGAATTATCATCAAAGATGCATATAAACAAATTGCAACAACACTTCTTGGATTGTTTGCTTTTAAAACTAAAAATATTAAAGCCGGAATACTTAAAATTGCTCCTAAACCGTGACTAATTGAATTTACTAATTCTTCTCCTAAAGTATATTTAGGTACACTTATACGCATTAATAACACCTACTTTTTTATTAAATTATTCTTGATATTCAAATGAAAAATCTAATATTTTAACTATATCACCATCATTTATATTCATCTTTTTTAGTTCTTCTTCAACTCCTAGTTTTTTTAAAGCATTTACAAATCTTTCAATACCTTCATCTGATTGAAAATTGGCCATTTTAAACATTTTTTCAACTTTTTCTCCTTTAATAATATATTCGCCATTTATTTTTTCGATTGTAAATGGTTTAACCTCTTCATATTTATAAAGTATATGCGATAAATATTCACTTTCTTCATATAAAGGATTATCTGGAATGCTTTCAACTAAATCAGCTAGTTTTATAAGAACTGGATCAAGTCCTTCACTTGTAATAGCTTTAATTGGATATATTTCACAATTAACTTTTTTCTTAAATTCAGATAAATTATTACTTGCACCTTCCATATCCATTTTATTAGCAATAACTATCATAGGTTTACTCGTTAGTTTTTTACTAAAATTTTCTAGTTCCTTATTTATTAAAACAAAGTCATCATATGGATTACGCCCTTCAATTCCTGACATATCAACTACATGAGCAATTACTTTGGTTCTTTCTATATGTTTTAAAAATTTGTCTCCAAGGCCAGCACCACTACTTGCTCCTTCAATTAATCCTGGAAGATCAGCCATAACAAAACTTCGATTATCTTTAGTTTTTACAACTCCTAAATTTGGAGTTAAAGTTGTAAAATGATAATCAGCAATTTTAGGTTTAGCTCTTGATACTTTTGATAATATAGTACTTTTTCCGACACTTGGAAGACCTACAAGTCCAACATCAGCAAGTAGTTTTAATTCAACTTTTAAAATTTTTTCTTCTCCTGGTTCACCATTTTCTGAAAAGTTTGGAGCTGGGTTTGAAAGAGTTTTAAAATGAGTATTTCCGTATCCTCCACGTCCTCCTTTAGCAACAATAAATTCTGAATCTTTTTCCTTTAAATCAGCAATTACCAAATTTGTTTTATAATCACTTATAACTGTACCTTGAGGTACTTTAACAATAATATCTTCAGCATCATGTCCATTCATATTCTTGCCAGTACCATTTTCACCCTTTTTACCCTTAATTTTTTTCATATAGCGAAGATCAATTAAAGTATGAAGACCAGTATCTACCTTAAAAATAATATCTGATCCTCGTCCTCCATCTCCTCCAAATGGTCCACCCATTTCAACATATTTTTCTCTTCTAAATGCAGTACACCCATCTCCTCCGTTTCCTGCAATTACTTCAAGTTTTACTTCATCTATAAACATAAAATCACCCCTTTTTGGTAGTTATATTTTAATACAAATTAGAAAAATAATCAAACTATTTTTTCCTTATTATATTGCTTTATTAATTTATATACATTTGAATAATCAATTTTTTCATAAGTGTCACATTTTTCTTTAATACCGATAAGTCCTGAATAATTTCTATCCATATATGGTCTAAACTCTTTTTCCATTTCTAAATAAATATTTAAATAAAGTTCTCTTGCATATACACCTATTTTTTTATCTAATAATTCAAGTCTTTCAGGAAAGCTTAAAAAACAGAATTGATCACATATTTCTTTTCCAAATAATAATTCTAATTCATATGCAATTTTTACTTCCTTTGGATAACCACAACAGGATGTATAAAGATTATATTTTAAAGCAATTTCTCTTGTTTTTAATTCATTAAATCCTTCTTGAAGAGAAGAGCCACCATCTGATCCACATACATGCATTACTTCATGAAGTAGAACTTCCTTAAAATAATCAAGAGGAGTAGAACCACTTACAATAATATGGTTAACAAAATCTATAAATGTATTATTATTTATAACCATATTGGTTTTATCATGAGTACAATTATACTTATTACTTCCATATTCTTTTAATTCTTTTAAATTATTTATTACTTTATAAGCATCAAGTGGCAAATGTATTACCAAATCATCCATTGTAACAAACAAAGAAATAGTGTTTGTATTTTCTATTTTTACATAATCTAAAAAATTACTAGTATTTAAAAGTCTATTTTTTATATTAACAGGAATTAGATCTTTATATTCTTTTAAAATAATACTTACATAATATTGAACTAATTTTGCTATTTCTAGTCTATCTTTTTCCATATATACCACCATTTTCATTATAACAAAAAAATATTCTATTGAAAATATTAATTAAATAAGTTATACTTTAATAGATTTAAAGGAGAAATATATGAAAAAAAATATAATATTAATACTTAAAGGCATGATCATAGGTCTTGCTAATGTTATTCCGGGAGTATCTGGAGGAACCCTTATGATAACTCTTGGTATTTATGAACAAATAATTGATACAATTAGTCATTTCTTTAGTAATTTCAAAAATAATTTAAAATTTATTATTCCTCTTGGAATAGGAATAGTACTTGCTTTACTTTTATTTAGTAAAATTATAGGATTATCTTTAGAAAAATATCCATTTGCAACCACTCTATTCTTTTTAGGATTAATATTAGGTGGTATTCCCTTAATAATTAAAAATATGAAAAAAAATAGTGAAAAAAAAGTTAGTAACTATATCATAGCTTTTCTATCTTTTGCTTTTATTATTATATTTGCTATGCAAAAAACTGGAAATGATGTAGCCTTAACTATTACTTTTCCTAGTATGATTCTTTTATTTTTAGTAGGCATAATTGCAGCAGCTACTATGGTTATTCCTGGAATTAGTGGAAGTTTTGTGTTAATGCTACTTGGATATTATAAACCAATAATTGATACAGTTAGATCTATAACTAATTTTAGTTTACTAAAAAATAATTTAATCGTCCTTTTAATATTTGCAATAGGAGTTTTAATTGGAATTGTTCTAGTTTCTAAATTAATTGAACTATTACTTAAAAAATTTGAAACCAAAACTTATTATGCTGTTTTTGGATTTGTTATTGCAAGTTTAATTGCTATAATAAAACCACTTTTCAGTATAAAATTCAGTATTTTAGAAATAATTATTGGAATAATTCTATTAATTTTAGGATATATAAGTGCTTATAAAATAAGTCAAAAGTAGGTGGTAAGATGGATTTTAATTTTAAAAAAAGTCTAGGACAAAATTTTTTGACTGATAAAAACATTCTAAAAAAGATTGTAGAAGTATCAAATATCAAAGATAACTCTTTATTAATAGAAATAGGCCCTGGAAGTGGAAATTTAACTAAAGAAATAGCCAAAAAAGCTAGTCAGGTTTTATGCTATGAAATAGATACTAGACTTGAAGAAATCTTAGATCATGAATTATTAGAGTTTAATAATGTTGACATTATATTTGATGATTTTTTAAAAAGAGACATAAAAAATGATCTTAAAAATTATTCATATGATAACTTATACCTAGTTGCAAATCTTCCATATTACATTACAACACCAATAATAACAAAAGTAATTGAATCATCACTTCCTTTTAAACAAATAACTATTATGATTCAAAAAGAAGTTGGTGAAAGATTTGTATCTAAGCCTAATTCAAAAGAATATAATTCTTTAACTGTTTATTTAAATTACTACTTTGATATTAAACGCGAATTTATTGTCTCAAGAAATGCCTTTATTCCTAAACCAAATGTTGATAGCATAGTAATTTCATTACATAAAAAAGAAAACCAATTATATTTAAAAGATAAAGATCTATTTAATAAACTATTAAGAGATTCATTTAAATTTAAAAGAAAAACCATTAAAAATAATTTAAAAAACTATGATTTAGATAAAATAAATAAAATACTTTTAAAACATGGATATTCTTTAACATCAAGAGCCGAACAAATACCACTTGATGTATTTGTAGAACTTGCTAATTATTTATAAGAAAGTAAACATCCACTAGCATAGCTAGTGGTTTTTCTTTGACGCCTATAAGGCTCATTGTTCCGTCATTGTAAAAGCACTATAGCAAACCATCAGTTGCATATTACTTCCTACTTCCCGTAAACGGGTCTATTTTATCTAATGTTAATTGTTCTGATAATCTATCTTCTTTTAATTGATTATCTATATACTTTCTTATTGCAATTTCGTTTTTACCTACGGTATCAACG
>CACZOV010000029.1 GCA_902782915.1 uncultured Erysipelotrichaceae bacterium
AAAGAAAATTTTGTATTTTCTCAGTATGAATATATTGAAGATAATATGAAAAAAATAGTAAATCAAATAAATATTGATGAATTAAAGAAATTACCTTTCAATGAATTTATAAAAAAAATATCATATTTAATGACGGAGCTTAATGTTATACATCCATTTAGAGAAGGAAATGGTAGAGCAATTCGCGAATTTATACGTGAACTTTTAAAAGAGTGTGGATATGATATTGATTTTTCAGAAATAGATTATGATGATATTTTAAAAGCAAGTAAAGAAGCAATACTTGATGATAGTTTTCAAATAAAACTTCTTAAAAAAAGTTGTAAAAAAATAATATAAAAACTATTGATTTTATCAAAAAATGATGTATAATAGTAACTAGAAAGAGGGATAAAAATGTTAAATATAATAGATTATAAAGGAGCACATCATCACATATAGTCTATGTTTGCATTGATATATAATGCAGGCATAGTTTGATGTGCCTGCTTTTTTATGCGTGTAAGGCACATAATGTCTTACACGTTTTTTTTAAGGAGAATGATTATGTATAAAGAATATAGTAAGGAAAATTTGGGTAATGAGAAATTTTTTAAATTTTTTAAAGAAATAAGTGATATTCCTAGAAAGTCATCTAATGAAAAAAAGATAGCTGATTATTTAGTAGAATTTGCTAAGTATAGAAAATTAAAATATTATAGGGATAATTTAAATAATGTAATAATTTGGAAAAAAGCATCAAAAGGATATGAAGATAAGCCTATACTTGGAATACAAAATCATACTGATATGATATGTGAAAAAGATGAAGGAATAAAACATGATTTTTCAAAAGATAAACTAAAGCTATATATAGATGGTGATTTTGTAAAAGCAAAAGGAACTACTCTTGGTGCAGATAATGGAGTTGGTGTTGCATATGCACTTGCTATATTAGATTCTGATGACATTGCATCTCCAGAACTAGAATGTATATTTACAGTTCAAGAAGAAACAACAATGGATGGTTCAAGATTACTTGATGTATCTAAAGTAAAATCAAGAAGAATTATAAGTTTTGATAGCTTTTATGAAGATATAATGGTTGTTAATTCTTCAAGTTGTAAGGAATGGAGTTCATTTAGAAATATAAATTGGAAAAGTTTAAATAGAAATGAATATGTGTCATATAGGTTAGAGTTTAATAATTTTAAAGGTGGACACTCTGGTCTTGATATAGATGATGAAAAGAGAGGTAATCCAATTAAACTTGCTTTTAATTTGTTATCAGTATTTGATAAAGTATTATTAAGTAATATTAATGGAGGAAGTAGACTTAGTATTATACCAAGGGATGTTTTTATTGAATTCTGTGTAAAAAAAGAAGAAGAGTTTAAAATAAATAAAATAAATGAAGAAATTAAAAAAATACTTGCATTTTTTAATTGTGGTGAAAAAATCGAAATAAAAAAAATAAACAAGTTTGAAAAAGTAATGGATTTTGATACTTCTAGAGATATAATAGGATTTGTTAATGAATTTGAAAATGGAGCTTTAGCTTATGATGAAGAAAATCAAGTAATTTTATCAGCCAATATGGGTGTTGTTGAAATAATTGCTGATAAAGTTATTTTTAGATACTCTTCTAGAAGTAATGAAAGAAAAATTGGAAATGAAATGTTTGAAAGAATAAATAGACTTGCAAAAAAATATCTTAATAATAAAGAAAACATCAAAGAAGAAACAATGAAGCTTATAGAAAAGCTTAATCTTGAAAATTCAGAAGCTGTTGGAGTAATGTATTTAGAATCAGTAGATAACAAATTGAAGATAAATCCTGTAGTTTGGGTAAAAGAAATCAATACTCTATTTTATGAAACTGCTTGTGGAAGTGGTACAACTGCAACAGCAATTGTAAAGTCGTATATTGAAGGAAATGATGTAAGTGTTGATATTTTGCAACCGTCTGGCTATGTTATTAATGCAACAATTACAGGAATTAAAGAAAATAAATTGAGAGCAGTAATTTCAGGTGTTGTGCTTGCTGATAATGTAGAACATTTTTGCTAAATTCTTAATGATTAAAAGTTGGATAAAATATATTTTTTTCCAACTTTTATGATATAATTTATTATAATAAGTAAACTAAATTAAGTAAAGTTGGTGAAAAATATGCGTTTAGTATTGACTTATTGAATTTAGTATTATATAATTCCGGTAACTGGAGTTAAAAAAATATTTATTAATATTATATATAATTTTTATTAATTATATATAATTTATTTTAG
>CACZOV010000030.1 GCA_902782915.1 uncultured Erysipelotrichaceae bacterium
AAATGAAAATAAGTGTAATTGTACCAGTTTATAATGTAGAAAAATACCTAAAAAGGTGTTTAGATAGTTTAGTTAATCAAACCTTAAAAGAAATAGAAATAATTGTTGTAAATGATGGAAGTCCTGATGAAAGTGAAAAAATAATTTTAGAATATCTTGAAAAATATAGGAATATTAAGTATTATAAGAAAGAAAATGCTGGATTAAGTGTTGCTAGAAATTATGGAATAAGTAAGTCAAGTGGCGAGTATATTGCATTTGTTGATAGTGATGATTATGTAGATACTTTGATGTTTCAAAAAATGTATGAAAAAGCCAAAGAGAAAGATTATGATGTAGTTGCATGTTCTGTTAGTATGGTTTTAGATGATGGAAAATATATTTCTACGGTTAAAACTGGTTTAAAAAATGATAATTCTGATATTAAAGAGAATATGATAACAATTTATCCATCAGCATGGAATAAAATTTATAAAAAAGAATTGTTTGATAAAGTTTTATTTAAAAAAAATGTTTGGTTTGAAGATGTTGAATTTTTGTATAGATTATTTCCATATATTAATAATATAGGAATTGTTAATGAAAGTTTATACTATTATGTTCAAAGGGATGGTGCAATTACTAAAACATATGATAAAAGATTATATGATTATATTAAAAATTGGAACTCTATTTTAGAGTTTTATAAAAATAATAATTTTTATGATGAATATAAAAAAGAACTTGAATATTGTTATGTTAGATATTTATATGCAACATTTATTAAACAATCGATTAACTTATCAAAAAAAGAATTTGATAATGCTGTTTTAGAAGCTAGATCCAATGTCGAAAAGAATTTTAAAAATTATAGAAAAAATAAATATTTTTATAAAAGTTTAAAAGGAATCTATTTAATACTTTTTAATAAATATTTAGCAAATATATATTATAAAATTTCCAATATAAAAAAGAAATAAATTAAATGGGTGATAATATGAAAAAAGTTTTATTTTTACAAGTGGAAGGTAATTCTTGTGGAGGAGTGTGGTTTGTTAATAAAACTATTGGAGAAGAATTAATAAAACATGGATACTCTGTTTTGATAATGTCTGTAAGAGACTCTGGAGGTAAAAAATTAGAACATAATAAAAAATTAAATGTTTCTATTGTAAATTCACTTGATCCTTGGCAAATTACTCATTTTGAAGATATAAAAAAAGAGTTAAGAAAATTTCATATTTTATCATCATTTAATCTAATTTTAAAAAAAATAAAAGAAGAAATTAAATTAAAAAAAGATTTTAATTATATAAGAAAATATATTATAAAAGAGAACTTTGATTATATTATTACAAGTCACTATCAATTGTTAGATTGCATCCCTAAAAAATATTTAAAAAGAACAATTCATGAACAACATACATCTTTTGAAACATCTTATTCTCACGCAGCAACAAGAAAAACATTAGATAAATATAATGGGTTGGTTAAATATTTGTGGTTATCTAAAAGTTCGTCTCATCTTGCTAAAGAAAAAGGTTATAAAAATAGCACCTATATTTATAATCCTGTAAGGTTTAAAAGTTTAAACACCTCATCTCTTGAGAATAAAAAATTAATTACTATTGCAAGAATAAGTGAAGAAAAAAGAATTGATTTAATGATAAATATTGTTAATGATCTTTTAAAAGATCCTCTCTTAAAAGAGTGGTCTTTAGATATTTATGGTGATGGTCCATTAAAAGATAAGTTAATGACGATAAATTATGATAAAAATAAAATTAGATGGATGGGATCTGTAAACCTTGTTTCAGATGTTTTATTAAAAGCGTCTATTAATTTAAATACATCACTTTTTGAAGGATTTGCAATGGGAATATTAGAAGCTAATGAATGTGGTGTTCCAACTATATCTTTTCGTTTTGGAGAAAGTATAGATGAGGAAATAATTAATAATAAAACAGGTATTATTGTTGAACAAAATGACATATTATCATATAAAGAAAAATTAAAAGAGTTAATGCTTGATAATGATAAATTAAAAGAATTATCAAATAATTCGAAAGAATTTTCAAAGAATTTTCAAGTAGAAAATATAATAAAAGACTGGCTTGATTTATTTAAAAGTTTAGACTAGAAAGGATTGTTATGAAAAAAGTTATGTTTATATCATCTACTGGAGGACATTTATCGGAAATGTTACAACTTGAACCACTATTTAAGTATTATGATGTTTCAATTGTAACAGAAAAAACTAAGTCAAATTTGTATTTAAAAGATAAATATAAGAATGTAAATTATTTAGTTTATGGTACTAAGTCTCATCTGTTTCCATATTTATTTAAATTTACTTATAATTGTTTTAAGTCTATATATATTTTTTTAAAAATAAAACCAGATGTTGTTGTTACAACAGGAACTCATACAGCAGTTTGTATGTGTTATATTGCCCATTTTTTTAAAAAAAAGGTTATATTTATTGAAACTCTCGCCAATAGAACAAGTAGAACTAAGTCTGGTAAGATGGTGTATCCAATTGCTGATTATTTTATTGTTCAATGGAAAAGTATGTTAAAATTATATCCAAAGGCAATATATGGAGGATGGATTTATTAAATAAGGAGGAGTTATGATATTAGTAATTCTTGGTACAAATGATAAACAATTTACAAGATTGTTAGAAGAAGTTGATCGATTAATTGATAAAAAAATGATAAAAGAAGAAGTTGTAGTTCAAGCAGGTTTTTCTAAAAATTATGTTTCTTCTAACATGAAAATATTTGATTTAATTAGTTCCGATAAATTTGAAAAACTAATTTCTGATGCTAATTTTATTATTACTCATGGTGGAGTTGGAACTATTTTAACAGGACTTCGATATTCTAAAAAAATGATCGCTGTTCCAAGACTTAAAAAATATAAGGAACATGTTAATGATCATCAATTACAAATAATTGATAATTTTAAAGAAGAAGGATATGTTATAGGTATACATGATGTATCAGAACTTGAAAGCGCTTTAAGAAAAGTTAAAAGTTTTAAGCCTAAAAAATATAATAGCAATAAAGAATATATGTTGAATATAGTTAAAGAATGTATAGATAAATAATAAATTTAATTGTAATATATTTTTGAAATGAGGATATTATAGATATGAAAATTAATAAGAAAGTAATTTGGTTATTAATTATTATAGTACTTTGTATTATTTTAGGATATTTTTTATTCCATAATAAAGAAATTAATTTAGACATAAAACAAATACCTAAAAAAATTAATTATAGTGATTATTATCATGATACTGTTAAAACGTTAAATGAAAAGATTTTATATAAATTTGATAATGAAACTTTTACTGAAGTTGGTAAGATATCAAGTGATGTTTTAGTAAATCTAAGTCAAGATGAATTTCTTAAAGATGGGTACTTTAAAATTAAAGATATGGATTATTACATTACTTATCAAGAATTAGAAGAAGCTCAAGCACTTATAATAGATGATCATTGGAAAAATTATATTCCATATAATGAGAGTGTAAAAACAATTGATAAAACAAATTTATATTTAAACGATAAGTTAATTTATGCTATTGATTATGAAATGAATTTACCAATTATTATTAAAGAAAGTAATTATTATGGAGTGATTTATAATGATCAATTATTTTATGTGAAAAAGGATGAAGTTGATGTAAATGATTCTAATAATACTAATTTAACACATACAAATGGATTTGCAACTTTAGTTTATCATTTTACTTATGATTCAAGTAATAATGAGGAAAAACGTGATTGTCTCGCTGCTAATTCAACAATTTGTTTAAGTGATAAAGTATTTGATGAACAAATGAAATATTTAAAAGATAGTAATTTTTATACACCAACTATGAATGATGTTGAAATGTTTATTGATGGAAAAATACAATTACCTGAAAAAACTGTTTTAATTACAATTGATGATGGTTATTTTGTAAATGCCAGTATTAAAGTTCTTGAAAAATATGATTTACATGCAACCTTATTTTTAATAGGAGAATATTTAAACCCTGATGATTATAAATCTGATAGTTTAGAGATTCATTCACATACATATGCTTTACATTATGCTGGTGCGTGTCCTGGAGGACAAGGAAGTCCGATTAAGTGTCTTGATAGAGAAATTATTCTTGCTGATTTAAAGAAAAGTCGTGATCAGTTAAATGGATCAAATGTATTTTGTTATCCATTCTTTGAATATAATGACTATGCTATTAGTTTATTAAAAGAAGCAGGATTTACAATGGCATTTGCAGGCGGAAGACAAAAAATAAAGGTTGGTAGCAATAAAATGAAACTTTCAAGATATGGTATTATAAATACCACTACTTTATCTGATTTTAAAAAAATTGTAAATTAATAAGCTTTATATCAATTAAAAAAATATGTCTAGATAATTAGAACATATTTTTTTATAATAGTTTTTTTTAATTTTTTAATTTATGAAAAAAAACGGGTAAATTTGACAAATTTGATTGCTTTACATAATAATATTTGCTATAATTTTCTTTGTAAAGGTAATTGAGGTGTTGCAATGGCTAAAAAAAAGACAAATAAAAAAATGAAAATAGTATATATTATAGTAAGTATAATACTAGCTATCTTAATGGCTATTAATTCTTTTTTAATATTTAAGTATGATGTTTTACCAGTTAAGTATTTAACAGCATTTATATTTATTGTTGATATTCTTCCGATTTTTTTCATATTCTTTATGATTAAAAAGAATATTATTAAGCCTGTTAAAGTATTTTCACTTATTGTATCTATTATATATATAATTATATTAAGTTTTTCATTTTTCTACTTAAATAAAACATTTAATTTTATTGATTCTTTAAATGATAATTTACATCAAAAAGAAGATTATTATATAAAAGTTTTGGAAAACTCTGATATAAAAGATATTGCTTCTTTAAAAGGTAAAAAAATTGGAATTTATAAGAATTCTAGTTATGATGATTTAGTAAAATTATTAGAGAAAAAAGTTTCGGTTGAAGCTATTTCTTATGATGATCCAATTAAATTATTTGAAGATTTACAAGAAAATAAAATAGATGCTATTTTATTAAATGACACGATTTTAGGCCTTCTTGAAACAGAGTTATCTTACATGAAGTTAAAATTAAAAAATGTTGATGTAATTTCAGTTTCTTTAAAAAATAATAGTAATGATATTGTTAAAATAGTTGATGTTACAAATACACCTTTTAATATTTATATAGCGGGTGGAGATGCATTTGGTTCAATTGATAAAGTTATGAATACAGATGTTAATATGATAGTATCAATTAATCCTAATACGCATCAAATTCTTTTAACATCTATTCCAAGAGACTATTATGTATTACTTCCTGGTCAAGGAGAAAATGCATATGATAAATTAACACATGCAGGATACTATGGTGTTGAAGAAAGTGTTCTTGCTATAGAAAATCTTTTAGACATAGATATTAACTACTATGCTAAGATTAATTTTTCAACAATTGAAAAAGTTGTTGATGCAATTGGTGGAGTTGATGTTAATAGTGACTTTAAGTTTTGTCAAGATGGAAGTACTACAATGTGCTATAAAAAAGGAATAAATCATTTAACAAAAGATACTGTTTTGCCTTTTGCAAGAGAAAGACATGCATTTAAAGATGGCGATGTCCAAAGAGTAAAAAATCAACAAAAAGTATTAGAAGCAATTGTTGATAAGATATCTTCGTCAAAGACATTAATTTTAAGCTATACAGATATTTTAGATGCGATTAGTTCTAGTTTTTTAACTAATATTGATACTAAAAGTATAAGTAGGCTTGTAAAATTACAACTTAATGATATGCCTAAGTGGGAATTTGAAACTCAAAACTTAACGGGATATGACGGAAGTGCTAGATGTTATTCTATTCCAAGTATGGAATTATATGTAATGAAACAAGATAGTGAATCTGTTAAAAATTCAAAGGAAAAAATAGAACAGTTTTTTAAAAAATGATGTAATGTAGTGTGGTGATTTTTATGAGAATATTATTTATAACTTCAGATTATCAGACTCCTGATGCGGGAAGTAATATTTATACAGATTTAGCAGAAGCACTAAATAATGCTAATCACAGTGTAAAAGTGGTAGTTGCGGAAGAAAGAAAAAAAATTAATGAAACCAAATTAAATGAAGAAAATGGGATTTCAGTTCTAAGAGTTAAAACAGGAAATTTATATGAAGTAGGCTTTGTAGAAAAAACAATAACTTTTTTAAAAATTTCTAGAGATTTAATAAAAGGAATAAAAAAGTATTATAACAATGAACAATATGATTTAATACTATTTCAGTCTCCTCCTGTTACTTTTCATACAGTTGTTAAGTGGGCTATGAAAAAATATAAAGCCAAGTCTTACTTGATGATGAAAGATATTTTTCCTCAAAATGGCGTTGATATTGGTTTATATAAAAAGAATAGTTTAGTGTATTACTTTTTTAGATATCATGAGAGAAAATTATATAAAGTTAGTAGTAAAATAGGTTGTATGTCACAAAAAAATATTGATTATTTAATTGAACATAACCCATATTTAGATAAAAGTAAGTTTGAGCTATTTCCAAAT
>CACZOV010000031.1 GCA_902782915.1 uncultured Erysipelotrichaceae bacterium
AATTGGTTCTTGTTTATAATAAATTTTTTTAATTTTTTTATGAGCTTCTGTAATATTATGTTCTCCTTCAACTATACTTCCATCTGTCATTAAAGCCATAAGTGTTATTTCATTATCTTCACTAAGAGGAATTACTTTTCCTTTTAAATTTAAAACCTTTGATAAACTTTTTATTCCTTTACTCAAATTACCTTTAATATTTCGGGCAGCAGTAAGTAATAAATTACCAACCGTATGACCATTTAAATCACTTGATGTTTCAAATCGATAATTAAGAATCTCATCAAATGTACTTTCAGTTTCTGAAAGTGCAATTAATACTCTTCTAATGTCTCCAACAGCCACTTGATTAAATTCTTCTCTAAGTCTTCCCGTTGATTTACCATCATCACAAACAGAAACAATGGCAGATAAACTAACTGGAAATTCTTTTAATCCTTTAAGAAGAGTAGATAAACCTGTTCCTCCTCCTAAAACAACTACTTTTTTATTCATAATACCACCCTCAAATATTTATATTTTATGTCTAATTAAATTATACAATATATTTTTTAATATTTCTATATTAATTATTTTTTTCCCTTAATTCTTTTATTTTAGGATCATTTATATATTCAGAATAAGTCATTCTTCTATCCAAAATAGTACCATTTGGAAATATTTCAATTATTCGATTAGCAACAGTTATATTAAGTTCAAAATCCAAACTAGTAAAAAGAATTTCTCCTTGAAATTTAGTCATTCCATTATTTAAAGAAGTTATACTTTCTAAATCTAAATGATTAGTTGGCTCATCAAGAATTAAAAAATTAGGATTTTCAAGCATCATATGAGATAACATACATCTTGCTTTTTCACCACCTGATAATACATTAACAGGCTTTTTTACATCATCTGAAGAAAATAACATTCTTCCTAAAAAACCTCTTAGTACCTCTTCATCATCAATATTTATATCCTTTGAAATCCAATTTAAAATAGATTCATTTCCTTTAAAATATTCGGTATTATCACTTTCAAAATAAGATGGATTGGCATTAACACAGAATTTAATTTCACCTTTGGAATACTTTTTCTTTTTCATTATAATATCAAATAACATAGTTTTTTGAATATTAGAACCTAATATTGCTATCTTATCACCTTTTAAAACTGTAAATGATACTTTATTAAGAAGAACTTTTCCCGCTTCTTCTTTAGTTAAATTATTTACAACTAAAACTTCTCTAGCATTTCCTTTAGAAAATTTAAAATCTATAAAAGGATATTTACGACTAGATGGAATCATTTCTTCAAGTTCAATACTTTCTAAAATTTTTTTTCTAGAAGTTGCTTGACGACTTTTTGAAGCATTTGCACTAAACCTTGCAATAAAATCTTTTAATTCTTTAATTTTTTCTTCTTTTTTCTTATTAGCTTCTTTTATTTGTTTTTGTAAAAGTTCACTAGATTCTCTCCAAAAATCATAATTTCCAGCAAAAAGAGTCATTTTATGATAATCAATATCTACAATATGAGTACAAACTAAATTTAAAAAATGTCTATCATGACTAACTACAATACAACAATTTGGATAATTAATAATAAATTCGGATAACCAGTTAATAGCATCAAGATCTAAGTTATTAGTTGGTTCATCAAGAAGTAAAATATCAGGATTCATAAATAGGCTTTTGGCAAGTAAAACTTTAACTTTATCATTATTGGTTAATTCTTTCATAGTTAAATAATGATATTTATTATTAACACCCAAATTAGAAAGTAATATACTTGCTTCACTTTCAGCTTCCCATCCATTTAAATCTAAAAATTCAGCCTCAAGTTCTCCTAAACGAATTCCATCTTGATCGTTAAAATCAGCTTTAGAATACAATTGATTCTTTTCTTCTCTTATGTCATATAGTTTTTTGTTTCCCATAATAACAACATCAATAACAGAATAATCATCATATTTATAATGATCTTGTTCAAGAGTTGAAACTCTAGCATCTTTTTGAATAATAATATCTCCATGAGTTGTTTCAAGTTCTCCGTTCAAAAGTTTTAAAAAAGTACTTTTTCCAGCACCATTAGCACCAATTAAACCATAGCATGCTCCATCAACAAACTTTAAGTTAACATTTTCAAATAAAGTTTTTGTTCCAAATTTTAAAGTAACATCTCGTACTGTAATCATTTTCTCAACTCCAAACTAATAAATAGTTTACCATAACTTAAAAAGAAAAAAAAGAGCCATTGCTCTTTAAATTAATTTTTACTATTAAGATTACTTAAAGTAGACTGTATAACATTTTTTTCTACATTATTAATAGTATACCAGCCATATTTTGTCATTTCTTGATAAGTTCTTGCTTGATCATCAAGTGTTTCATTCAAGCTTTCACAAAGAAGATTTTTAATATCGATATTGGAGCTTTCTAAAGTACCATGAACATATACTTCAACAGTACTTTTTAAAACTAATAAATAATTATCCATTAATAACTGATCATTCATTAGCACTCGCCTCCAAACAATCTAAAAGACTTTGTTTTCTTTTTTCATGAATACTTAATTCATTTTCTAAAAAATTAATTAATTCTTCATTTTCCAAAGCATTAATTGATTTTTTTAATATTGAAATAATATTTCCTTCATGCCCTATAGCATCTTCAAAATATAATAATTCTTTTTGAGTCATAATTTTCCTCCTAATTTTAGTATGATAAATAAATTAAAATATTATACAATCTTTTTCTTATAAAAAATAATTGTTAAAAGAAAATAAAAACCAATATTTAAAATTAAACTATGACTAAATTTATAAACAAGATCATTTATACTAATTAAGTTATATTCACTTATATAAACAAGTATAAATAAAATTAAATCATATAAAAATAGACATGATATTAACATAATTATACTTATTAAAAAATTATATCTTAATAATTTATCTACTTTTTTTAAAATCTTAGCAAATAGTAAAAATATTAAAACATGAAATAAAAAAATATAGGAAAAAAATAAATCATATATAAATCCAGTTAATAATACTATTTTAAAATAATTTTTATTATGACATTTTTTATAATAAAACACTAAAAAAGTTAAAGTTAACATAGGATAAAAGTAATTAAGATTGTTAAAATAACCAGGAATAAAATAGGAAATTAAGAAATCTAAAAAAATACAAATTAATATAATTATATAAACCATTTTATTTCCTTATTAAGACATTTACAAACTTTGTATCATTAAAATTAGCACTTGGAGTTACTTCTATTATTTTTGATACATTATATTTATCTTTTTCAATATTTTTAACACTTCCAATTAGTATTCCACTTGGAAATATTCCACCCATACCACTTGTATAAACAAAAGATCCTTCAATAATTGGAATATCTCTATTAACAGATGTAACTTCTAAATAATTATCTATGTTATTATAACCTGATAAAATTCCATATAAAGTATCATCTTGACTTTTAATCATTACAGATATTTTATGATTAATATCATTAGTGGTAATAAGTTTTATTTCACTTGTTGTCTTACCTACTTTATATATTCTTCCAATTAAACCACTACTAGAAATAACAGCCATATCTTCTTTTATTCCAGAAGACTTTCCTTTATTGATTGTAATAGTATTAAACCAATACATTTTATTTCTTTCTATAATGGTTGCTGATACTTTATCAAATTCAGTTAATGTAGTACTTAAATCATTTAATTTCTTTAATTCTTGTATTTCATCTCTTAACTCATCTTCTATTCCTTTTTTAACATTCTCATCTAATTCTATTTCATTATCAAGTGCCTTAACCGGAAAAAAAAGAAAATCTTTTAATAAATAATAGGGATAAAATAAATTAATATTAGTTTTTAAAGATATAAAAGATATAAGATAAACAAGAATCAAAATGATAAATATTTTAAATTTCATTTTAAATCCTCCAATAAATGATTTTCATAAAAACTAAAATAATTTATATCACTTACTATGATATGATCCAA
>CACZOV010000032.1 GCA_902782915.1 uncultured Erysipelotrichaceae bacterium
ATTATTTTAGTGTTTAAAAGAAGTGTTCTTGCTATTGCAATTCTTTGCTTTTGTCCTCCTGATAGATTAATTCCACCCTCTCCTATAATAGTATTATATTTTTTAGGTAAAGACATGATATATTCATCAATATAGGCCTTTTTACAAACATTTCTTACTTCATTCAAAGTAACATCTCTTTTTATTAATTTAAAATTATCAAGAATTGACATATTAAATATAAATGGGTTTTGTCTTATAATTGAAATATTATTTCTTAAGGATTTTTCACTTAAATCTTGAATATTAATATTATCTATTAAAATAGAACCACTTGATACATCGAAATATCTAAGTAATAAATTGAATATAGTTGATTTACCATTACCGCTTTTTCCAACAATTGCAATTTTTTTATTTGGAACTAGTTTTAAATTTAAGTCTTTTAGAGTTAAATCTTCTTTTTTGGAATATTTGAATTCAACATTTCTAAATTCAATTATTCCCTTTGAATTTATTAGTTCTTGATTACCAAATTTTTCATCTTTATAAAGTCTATTGTTAACTATTTCATCAATTCTTTTTAAAGAAACTGTTATTTTATTATAATTAATTCCAAATTCTGAAATAGACTCAACTACTTCATCAATTCTCCAAATATATGATTCAAGCATTGTAAAAATTGCATACACAATTTTCCCTTCAATAAAAAATTTTCCAGCAGTAAATAAAATTAAAAATTGTAAAAGAAAATATACTAAGTTATTTAAACTATAATAAATTACTTCATAATTTCTTATCTCTTTTTCTTTTTTAAAGATATTAGTTAAATCTATGAAAATATTTTTTTCAATGTTATCTTTAATTCCCAATGCTTTTATTTCTCTTATCCCAGTTATATTTTCTGTTGCAGCTTTTACGTATTTATCAGATCTTTTTTTAATATCTTCTTGAGTTTTTTTAATTCTTGGAAAAAATTTTATACTTATAATTGCCATGACTCCTCCAAAAAGAATAATTTCAAGTCCTAAAATAAATGATATATAAAAAGATAATCCAAGTACAACCAATACAACAAAGCTTTTACAAATTAGTTTTATTAAACTATTTAATAAAGACATTACTCTATCTGTATCACTATAAAGTCTATTAATAAATTCCCCAACTCCAATATTTTCAAATGCAATAGATGGTAAATTATCAATTTTCTTATATAAATCAAACGATACTTCCTTCATAAATTTAATTTCAAAATAATTATAAAGTTTATCTCTTGGAATTTGTAAGATGCTATAACAAATAATAAATATTCCTTCCCATAAAGCTAAGTATTTAATAAAATTATAAATATCTTTTTGAATTAGAAATTCAATTCCTCTACCCCAAAAATAAGCTGCAAGTAAAGCTGGTAAGTAAGACAGTAAAACTAATATAATATAAGTTATCATTTTAAATTTATCATTTCTTAAATAGTTAAATAATAATTTAAAACTTTTAATTTTAGAATTTTTCATAATTTCCTCCTAAATAAAAAAGTCATTTATGTAAATGACTTTAAATCAATAAGAAAAAGTTGAAAATAGATGCGAAATATCATTTACATAATAGTTATAAATATGTTTTTTAAAGATTTTAACATAAATTTTCATTAAATTCTAAATCATTTATTTCAATATTTTTTTCTATATTATTTGTAATTTCTACTTGATAAAATTCATTATTTTCTAAACATTTTTGAAAAGAACTTTCATTTATTTTTTTTAATTTTGGTTTCATTATCATTAGTCCTTTCTTTAATTAATTTTTTAGAACTTATAAATACAGTTATCGGAATAATTAAAATAGATGATATAAATGATATATGTAATTGTATTATTTCTCTTGCAAAATCTTTGTAATTAATAAGATATTCTATACTTGATCCATAATGCCACATTATAAATCCTATAAAATGACTAATAAGAGCAAAATATAAAGTATTAATTGTAGTACTTAAAATATCTTTTCCAATATTAAAACCTGACTTTAAAAGGTCTTTTTCATTGATTTTATAATTATTAATTAAAACTTCATTCATTGATGTTGTAATTGAAATAGATGTATCTATTATTGTTCCAATGATACTAACTAAATACATTCCAATTAAAACTTTTGTAAAATCAAGGTTAACATCCAACTTAAAAGCTCCAATTTCTTCCATTGAATCACTTGAAAATCCTTGAATACTTGCATTTTGATTAATTAAAAAGATAAGTAAAGTAATAATTATTAAAACAATCATAATAGAAAGAAATGATATTTTTGTTTTTACATTATATCCATTTAAAATAAATAATAAAAGAATACTTACTAATATACAAAGTACAATTGCTAAAATAATAGCATTTATTCCTAAATTAATTAAATAAATATATAAAATAACTAAAAATAAACTTAAATATAAAGTTATAAATGTCTTTATTCCTCTTCTTTTTCCTATAAAAAATAACAAGAGTAATAGGATAATAGATAAAACTAGGATCATATTTCATCCTTCCTTCTTAATAAACGCGTACTAATAAATAAAGTAATTGGAATAGCCATAGTAATACTAATACAACTAGCAAGAACAATTATTAGTTCTAGTTGTCCGTATAAAAAAATGGCATTTTGTAAACTAATATTATTCTTAAGTGCTAAAACCATCAAAGGAATAACTGAAGAATAGCAAGTAAAAAACATTACTCCTGACATAGTACCAACAATATCTTTAGAAATTTCAAGTCCTGATTTTTTAAGAGATCTAGAATCTATACTTGGATTTTTTTTAATTATTTCATTAAGAGAAGATGATATTGTAATTGCAACATCCATAATAGCACCTAAACCAGATAAGAGAATTGTAACTAAAAAGAAATTAATATATTCGTCAACAACTTCTATATATTCCATTGTCCATAAAGGAAGATTATCTTTATATATTAAAACTAAAATGTATGATAAAAAGAAAGATATAAATAAAGATATAATTGATGATAAAATAGCTGCATAACTTTTTTTATTAAAACCATTTGAAATTAATAAAGAACCAACTATAAAAAGAATTGAAACAATTAAATAAAGTCCTATCATATTTATATTTAATTTTTTATTTAAAAGTAAATATAAAGCAACAATACTAATTAAAATATTTACAAATAAACTTAAAACTGTTTTTAAACCTTTTTTACCTGCAAACATAATAATTAAATCTATAAATATAACAAAAACTAAAACAACATATTTATCTCTTTTAATACCTGTAATACTTACATTCATTGACTTATCAATATTTATAAATAAGTCACTATATTTAGTTATTTTTTCATCTAATACAAAAGATTTAGATGATGTATTATCAACAGTAATTTTTAAGTTCTTATATTTTCCGTTTTTAATAATTCCATTTATTGTTTGATGAACTTTATCATTTTCTAAATCAATTTCTTCTTTTAAACTTTCTATTTTTAATATAGGACTTTTATATAAAAAATAATCATGATAAACAAAACAAATACTAAAAAATGAAAAAAGTACTAAAAAAATTATTTTATTTTTTTTCATTATGCCACCTATTTATATTTATTTTTTTTAATGTAAATTTTTTGTTATTTATATTTCTTAATCTTAATGAATTAAAAACTACTGTTAAACTACTAAAAGTCATCATAATACTTGCAATCATAGGATTTAAGGAAATAGAAAATGGTTTTAAAACTCCAATTGCAATCGGAATCATTAAAAAGTTATAGAAAAATGCCCAAAAAAGATTTTCTTTAATAATTCTAATGGTTTTTTTACCTATATTTAATAAATCTATTATTTTATAAAGAGAATCATTTAATAAAATAACATCTGAAGAATTTAAAGCAATATCAACTGATCCTTTCATACTAACACCAACAATAGCACTAGAAAGACTTAAAGCATCATTAATACCATCACCAACCATCATAACTTTTTTCCCATTATTTTGTAAGTTTTCAATAAATTCTTTTTTACCCTTTGGTAACACTTCAGCTTTAACTTCATCAATTGCTAAAGAATTAGCAATAATATTAGCAGTTTCTAATTTATCACCAGATAATAAAATAACATCTATATTTTTATTTTTTAAAGATTCAATTATTTTTTTAGTATTTTTTCTTACAATATCTTTAACTCCTATAATACCAATTATTGTCTTTTTTTCAACAACATACAAAATACTATTTCCAAGGCTTGAAAAGTTTTCCTCAACTTCCATGTATTTATTTTCTATATCATAATGCTTTAAAAGTTTATTATTTCCAACTAAAAAGTCTCGATTACCAATTTTTCCAGTTATTCCCATTCCTTCTATATTTAAAAAATCAACTACTTCATATTTAGGATCATACATCTTAAATGCATTTGCAATAGGATGAGTTGAATAATGCTCTAAGCTTGCAACAATATTTAATAATTTATTATTTGAATAATCAGAATAATTTGCAAGACGAGATATTCTAATATCGCCATAAGTTAAAGTCCCTGTTTTATCAAAAACAATCGTATCTATTTTTGATAAATATTCTAAAGTTTCACTTTTTCGAATTAAAATTCCGTTTCTAGCACAGCATCCAACAGAAACAACAATTGCAAGTGGAGTTGCAAGACCTAAAGCACAAGGACATGATACTACTAAAATTGTTACTAAAGTTAAAATAGATTCAACAAAAGTTTTTCCAATTATTAAATAAATAATAAATGTTAAAATGGAAATACCAATAATAGTTGGAACAAAAATACTACTAACTTTATCTACAATTCTTTCTATTTTACTTGTTGTATTTACAGATTCTGAGACAAGTCTTACTATCTCAGAAATCATTGAATCTTTTCCTATTTTTAAAGCCTTATATTCAATTATTCCATCTATATTTACACTTCCTGCTATAACTTTTTCGTCAACTGTCTTTTTAACAGGAAGTGATTCTCCAGTAATAAATGACTCTTCAAGATGACTTACTCCCTTAACAATAACTCCATCAACAGCTATTTTCATTCCTGGTTTAGCAATTAATATATCACCTTTTTTAACATCATCTATCGTAAGTTCAATTTCCTTATCATCTTTTTTTAATAAAGCATAAGATGGAGTAATTTGAACAAGTTCACTAATAGACTCTCTAGTCTTTTCCTTACTCCGAGAATCAATTATTTTTCCAAGTTTTACAAAATATAAAATCATAGCACATGATTCAAAATATATATGATCTATATAATTATTACCACAAAGAACTAAAATAAAATAGACAAAACTATAAATAAAAGTTATTAATACTCCCATTGTTACTAAAGAGTCCATATTAGGAGATTTTTTAATAATTTTTTTTATTCCACTTATTAATATATCTTTACCATAAATTAAAAAAGGTACTGTTAAAATAAATAAACTAATAATATATACAATAGGATTTTTTTTAACATTCAAAAAATTAAATATTGGTAAATTAAAGATAGATGACATTATAATATACATAAAAATAATTATTAAAAAGGTAAATATAAAAAATACTAATTTTTTTCTATCTTTCTTAGTTTCCATCTTTTCATCAAAAATACCTAAACTAGTATATCCAGCATCAAATACAAACTTATCTAAATCATTTAAAGTGACTAATTTCTCATCATATTTAATAAATGCTTGTTGCATAACTAAATTAACACTAGCTGATACTCCTTCTTGTTTATTCAAATATTTTTCTAAAGTATTCTTACAAGCACTACAACTCATTCCATCTATTTTAAGTATTACCTTTTTCATATACACTCCTAAATTATTTCTACTACACTTTAATTATACTACCTTTAAATTAAAGTGTCCATAAAGAATATTAAAAATAATTAAAAGGCAATATTTTCATATTACCTTTTATAATTCAAATAATACTTTACATATCTTACTTAGAGTATTTTTTTATTCATATTTTATTTCAGGATGATCAAACTTTTTTCTTGTTTTCATTCTAAAACATTTACTACATGCAACTGTATAAGTTATTTGACCTTCTCCATCAATTGCAACACTATCACCTTCAGTTACTACTTTACCATCAATTAATCGAACATTAAACATAGCTTTTTTACCACATTCACAGATCGTTTTTATTTCTGTTAATTCATGAGCAATTTCAAGAAGTCTTCTTGCACCAGGGAAACCATTCCCTTTAAAATCAGTTCTTAATCCATAACACATAACTGGTATATCAAAATCAATTACAATATCCATTAACTGATTAACTTGTCTAGTTGTTAAAAACTGAGCTTCATCAACTAAAATTAAATCAACATGATTATATTCATTTGCAATTAAATCAAATATATCTTCTTCTTTTTTTATTAAATAATCAACTTTTTTACTAGCACCTATTCTAGATACAATTTTATCATTTCCTTTAGTATCTGTTGCTGGTTTCATAATAACTGCATGCATTCCTCTTTCTTCGTAATTATAATTACATTGTAAAATTCTGGTTGTTTTGCCACTATTCATAGCTCCATAAAAAAAATATAACTTTGCCACTTTATCACCCTACTTGAATAATAGCAAATGTTATATTTTAAAACAACTATTTTTACATAACTTTACTTCTTTGTTTTAGAATTATTGCAATTAACATAGAAAGTATTCCAACGCCAAAAATAACTAAAGCTATAATCATTTCATTTTCTTTAAAGAAATTAGAATTAGTACTAGAATTTGATTCATTATTAGTAGTTGTTATAGGTTCCTCTATAACTTTTTCTGAATCATCTTTCTCTTTTTCATCTTTTATTATTTTAAATTTATAATTAACACTCTTCTCGCCATCTTTAGCTTCAATTGTTATAATACTTCCATTTTCTAAGTCAAGATTATCTTTAATATCATATGTAGCACTTTCACTACTTAAAGTAATATTAAAATCAATTGTTTCTTCTTCTGTTTTTATTTGATAATCATATTTTTTAGGATCAAAAGTAAAATCCTGGTCTTTAATAGTAATATTTGAAATAATTGGAATTTCTTCTTCTCTTGTAATATTAAGTTTATAGACTACCTTACTTCCATCTTCGGCTTCTACATTTATTTCTACTAAATTAGCACCTGTTTTTAAAATAACTTCTTCTTGATAATCAAGTTTTGCCTTTGCATCATTTAAAGTTGGAGTTATTTTTATTTTTGAAATATCATAGGAAACTGTTAAATTATATTCAAATACATTACTTTTAAAATTAAATTTAATGTTATCTATTGTAAGACTTTTTAAAGAATTATCACTACTTTTATAATCTTTTTTAGTAATATTTATTTTATAAGTTCTAACATCTTCATTTTCGGCTTTTACTTTTATTTCTATACTAGTTTTTTCACCTGAAAGGGTAACTGCATTTTTTCCTGTTCTTTCACCATATCCATCAACAAATGTTGCTTTTTCATTATTTTTAACAGCTTTTACTTCAACACTTTTAAGAGTTGAATCCACTGATACATTATATTCATTTTCACTTCCAAGAACAACTTGATTTGATCCAACTGTAAGACTTTTTAAAGAGTTATCACTGCTACGATTATCTTCTCTTGTAATATTAATTTTATAAATGTCACCATCTTTTACTCTAATTTCAAATTTATTTGTTCCATAATTTAAAGATGTTTCTCCATTTGGACCTTGTTCTACAGTATAACCACTTTCTTCTTTATATCCTATCATAATACTTTCTTTATCACTTGGAACACTTATATTATATTCTAACTTATCATTTGAAAACTCATCAAGTGTTTTCCCATCAATCATTATACTTGTTAATCCTTTAGCAAATACACTTCCTGTTCCTAAAAAGAAAAATATCATTAATACAATTATTTTTTTCATATACTCCCTCTATTCTTAATATATTATTATCATATCACAAGCATTTAAAAAAATCTAGTAAATTTAAAAAAAACATATAAATTTATATGTCTTTTTCTGATTTAGGAAGTACCATTACTAAACTTTGATTTGATAAATCAAGTTCTTTTATAAATTTATTTAGTCTTTTAATATTTAACCCTTTTATATAATCAACTCGATTTAAATAAACATCATTATAAGTAATAAAATCACTATAAACATTATCAACTGTCATCTCAACATTATCAATCATTCTAATTTCGCTTGCAATCCAAACTTTTTTAATTCTCTCTAATTCACTACTTTTTATTTTAATATTTTTTAAAGTTTTTTTTATTTCATCAACAAAAAGATCTGCCTTATCACTTTCTGAAGTTATATCAAGAGTTATATAATTATCAAATTGATTTTTTTCAATATAAAAACCACTTGTAAGAGATTCTTTAGTTACCTTTTCTTTAAAATCTGATGTTGTTCCAAATAAACTAGACATAATTACTCCTAAATACATGTTCTCTTCAATTTCTGTAAAATCTTTAAATCTTTCTTTATTTATTTTTACACTAAAACGTATTTTAGGAACTTCTACATTTAAATATAATTTTTTAAATTCTTCTGCAACATCAGATGGTTCTTGGTATTTTTTTCTTTTAATTTCTTTTTTATCTTTAAATGAATTTAACTTTTCATGACTTTTAATTAAAGATTCAACACGTTTTGGATCAAAACATCCTCCAATTACTAAAACCATATTGCTTGGATTATAAAAAGTATTATAAGCATTATATAAATCTTCTTTAGTAATTTCATCAACACTTTGAACGGTTCCAGCAATCTTTTCTCGTATTGGAAGATTATAGAATAAATTTTTTCGCATCTCATCATCCATTGCCCATTCTGGATCATCTTCGTACATTAATATTTCTTCTTTAATAATCCCTTTTTCTTTTTCAACGTTTTTATCAGTAAAATAAGGACTAAAAACAAAATCTAGTAAATAATTTAAATTTTCATAAAAAGAGTTTACTCCCCAAACATAATATCTAGTATTATCAAATGTAGTAGATGCATTAGTACTTGCACCACTTTTAGAAAAGAATTTAAAAGGATCAGTACCATCTTTCATTTCAAACATTTTATGTTCCAAAAAATGAGCTGTACCATAAGGTATATGAATAGATTCTTCGTTACTATTAAAATCAATATCTTTTGATCCATATTTACTTCCTAAAACAATATAATAATTCTTTTTATTTTGAAAAGGAATTAAATATACTTTAAATCCATTATTAAGAGTAAAAGTATAAAGATCTTGATCTAAGTTCTTAAAACTATTTTTTTTCATTTATATCCCCCTTTAATAAATAAATTGTATCTAAATGAACTTTCTTACTAACATTAATTATATCTTTTAAAGTAACTTTTTTTATTTCTTCCTTTCTAACATCAACCTCATCTAAGTTTAATAAATTTTTAGCTATTTCATTTTCAACAATGCTATCTATATTATCAAGGGATTCTTCTAACATACTTAAGTATTCTGTTCTTGAAGTATTCAATTCATCTTCAGTTACATTTCCATCTCTTATACCTTGCATAATCTTTTTAATATAATTTACAACTTTATCATAATTTTGATAGCTAATACCTGATTGAATAATTAATAAGTTATCTGCTTTATTAACATTTGAATGAATATAATAAGCTAAAGAATTTTTTTCTCTTATAATTTGCATAAACTTAGAATTAAATCCTCCTCCTAAGATCATATTATATAAATTAATTACATATTTTCTTTCAAATTCATTTAAATCTTTTAACTTACATCCAATTGCCAGTTTTGATTGATTTAAATTCATCTCTTCAACTTTGGTATTTATTCTTTTTAAGATTTTATCATGATAAATATTAATATCACCTTTACTCTTTTTAATAGTTTTAAAATTTAATTTTTCTTTAATTAAAGAGATCATTTCTTTATCATCATAGTCCCCTATTACATATATATCAACATCACATCTATTTAAAAATTCTTTATAATATTCATACAAGTTTTTTTCATTTATTTTATAAAGATCTTCTAAATATCCATATCCATGATAAGAATATGCTTTATCTCCTAGAGTTTCTAACATTCTAATAACTGAATAAGACTTAGGATTTTCTTTAGTAGTTATAATTTCTTTTTCTAAATCATTTTTTAAAATTTTAAAAATTTCTTTATCAAATTCTTTATTTTTAACATTAGGATTAAAAATTATATCATGAAATAAATCAAGTGATTCTTCTAACATAGATTCTTCTGTATATTTTGGATTCAATAACGATAAATTAAATCTTGTTATTAAATAGTTTCCTATTCTTGCATTAAAACTTGAAACATATAAAGAGTATAAATCTTGAATTTTTAAAGCCAAAGATTTTCTTGTTTTATATTTTTTAGTACTTAGTACAAGATAATCAGTTAAGAAATTTCTTTTTGTAATATCCTCTCGTTTTACTTCATCTTTTAATAATACTTTAATGTTAATAGATCTAAACTTTTTAGTTTTGATCAAGTGAAGATGTCCATATTTTAAATCAATTACTTTTTCTTTCATTTTCATCACCTTTATTATTATGCATAATTAAATCAAATATATGAGTTATATCAATCTATTATAAAAAGTAATTAACAAGTTGTCAATTACTTTTTTCTTGGCACTTACCTTCTCCAGCTTTAGCACCCTTTACATATTCTTCTCCTACTAACTCACACGATGATTTTGTCATAGCATCTTTTAAATAACCACCAAACATATTCACAATTCCTATTATTACAACAGAAATTAGTGCAATAATTAAAACATATTCAACAAGTGCTTGCCCACGTTTATTCACAATCATCACATCCTATACTTAAATTTTAATTAATTTTTTGCAATTAGTCAAGTTATTTATTTACTTTTATTAATCCTTCTGCAACTTCTTCTAAACATTTACCTATATTCTTTTTACTTTTATATTTACTTAAAGGCATTTGCAGAAATCCTGTTGCACTGATTTCCCTACTTCTTTTAGCAGCAATATGAACAAGTTCGTATTTTGATGATACTATATTTAAAAGTTTATCAATAGATGGATATATCACACATTTCACTCTCCCTCTATTATTAGAATAATCTAGAAGCTAAAAATATGCAAGTTGATTGGTAAAATTTTACAGTTAATTTACAAATTTTATTTTTTCTAATAACTCAAGTTTTTCTTCTGCACTTAAAAATGCATAATTAATGCTATTTAAATTCATAAAATATAAGTCACTTTCATTAAAAGGAAAATTTTTAAGTAAAAGCGTATATTCTTTTTCTAATGTAGTATTTGAAACAGTTCTATTATCTGTATTAATTAATATATTTACTTTATTTTTATATAGTTCATAGACAGGATGATCTTTAATATTATTAAATTGATTAGTATCTATATTACTAGTTGGACATACTTCTAATAGAATATTTTTTTCTTTAATTAAAGAAATCAGTTTCGG
>CACZOV010000033.1 GCA_902782915.1 uncultured Erysipelotrichaceae bacterium
CATACTTAATGGAGGATAAAAAGTTAAGAAAAGTAAAACTTAATGCATTTGAAAAAATAATTTATTCTATTTTAATAGTTTTATTAGTACTTTTTATTTCATTTAATATAAAAATAGATTCAGATAACTCTTTAAAACAAATTGCAGATTATTTAGATCAAAATGCGAGTGATAATATTAAACTTTTTACTGGATATAATAGTGGTTCTTATTTAGAGTATCGAGGTTATAGGTGTTATCTTGATCCTCGAGCTGAAGTATTTTTGAAAAAAAATAATAAAAAAGAAGATATATTTATTGAGTATTATGATTTAATGTCTGGTGACTTGGATGTAAGTGAATTTTTAAATAAATATAATTTTGACTATATGTTAATAGAATCATTTGAACTTCCTTTATTAATTGAAATGAAAAATAATTTAAATTATGAAGAATTATTAGAAGTAAATGATAGTAGTATTGATGTTACATATTATTTATATAGGAGAGTAGATGAAAAAGATAATTAAATTTATATTTATATCAGGAATAGGATTTATAATTGATTTTATAATTTATAATGTTTTAACATTATTATTTAAAATCAGTATAGATTTTTCTAATATTATAAGTTCTATTTGTGGAGTATCTTTTGTATTTTTTTTATCAACTAAGAAAATATTTATAAATAATAATTATAAGATTAAATTAAAATATAAATATTTAATATACATTATTTATCAATTATTATTAATCTTTATAGCTTCTAAAATTATGATTTATTTAAAAAATATATTAATAGAAATAAATATTGATTTAATAAAAAAATATGTAAGTATTTTAGTAAAGATAATTATTACACCTTTTACTTTAACAATTAATTATTTTGTCATGAAATATTTGTCAAAACTTTAGTTGTTTTTTTTTAAAGTTTATAGTATAATCCTTATGTGTAGGTGATGTTATGTGTGATTATGACATGAGATATATTTTAAACATTGTCATTAAAGTTTTAGATGTAATTCACTTTTTTGTACCAATTGTTTTAATAATATTATGTACAATTGATATATTCAAGATGATTATTTCTAAAAAAGAAGAAGATGCTAAAAAATATCGAAATAATGTTTTTAGAAAAATTATTTATACAATTATTATTTATTTAATACCTTTCTTAGTTCCTTTTGTTTTAGGCCTTGTTGATAAAGTATTACCAATGGATTACGATAGTAGTTGGAAAGAGTGTTGGAACTTTGTAAAAGATAGTAAAGAATTTAATTAATTAAATAAAAATACTTGACTAATTATAAAAAAATTAGTATTATAAAATTAGATTTAGGAGGAGATTTTATGAATTTATTTCAAATAATGGATGTTATTAGTGTTGAGTGTTCAGGTGATTTTTTAACATTGATTAGTGCAATTAAATTTGTATTTACTTTACTTCAATGGATTATTCCATTAGTGTTAATTATTTTAGGAACAGTAGATATGTTTAAAGCTATGGCTAATGGGGATGAGAAGGAAACTAAAAAGTATCAACAAACATTTGTTCGTCGTTTAATTTATGCACTTGTTGCTTTTCTAATTCCATTTATTATTAGTGTTGTATTTGGATTAGTTGGAAACATGATTGCAACACAAGATAATAATGCTGTTGAAGTTAAGGATAATTTCTTTGCATGTTGGAGAGAAGCTAGTGCTACAGTTAAGAGTGGTGATAGCTCAGAGCCTTATGCGTGTTATGCATATAATACAAATGGTAGCAGATCGAAAATAACAAATTTTGATTCTAAGGAAACATGTGAAGATAATGGTTATAAATGGGAAAAATAATATTTAAATAAAGCCTTAGGGCTTTCTTTTATTATTAAAGGGGAGTGATTATTTTGTTTATACTTGATTGTGATGAAATAAAACAGATGTGTTATAATGTTCAACCAATATTATATGTTGTGAAGTATATAATTAATGTTTTACAGTGGACTGTTCCGTTAATCTTAATAGTTCTTGGGACATGGGATATGGTAAAGGCTGTAACAAAAGCAGAGGATGAAAAGGCTATAAGTGAAGCAAGAAGTAATTTAATTAAAAGAATTATATATGGCGTAGTTATCTTTTTAGTACCATTTTTTGTTAGTTTTATATTAGGTCTTATTGAATCAAATATTAATTTAGAGGATGATAATTTACCAACTGCATGGATTGAATGCTGGAATAATGCAAATGATATTAAGAATTCTTATTTTGATGGATGTACTGATATATTTGAACCAACTGAAGATGAAAGATATCATGAAGCACCAGTAGTAAAAGGTGAATGTCGAGATGCAAGCGGGAATTTAAAAGCTACTTCAGTTACTGAGAAGGACTGTAAAGATATTGTTGGAGAAGGATATCAATTTACTACTTTAAATGGTAATAATCAGGTTGATGGTGGTAATTCAGTGTCAAGAACATGTTTAGTAAGTAATACTGAGTATGATCAAAATACTTCTAAATGTATACGTACATATTATATAAGTGAAAGTCTTTTAAAACGGGAAAATCAAAATCAAACAATGGAAAAATGGGCGGAAATATATAATGATGGTAGTACTGATACTTCAAAGAATTTCTTTAAAAGAGCTTGTAAAGATTATTTAGGTACTGATCCTATAGATGTTACTTTTAGTGATGGAGTAACAACAGGATCTAATGGAAATCAAATAACTTTATACTATTTTACTTGTATATATAATAGTAATTAATAAAAAAATATAGAAATTAAGTAAATTGTTGTAAATTGAAAATAAAAAGTTGTTGAAATGACAGCTTTTTTTTTATATAATATAATGCGTTAGGAGGATTATATGAAATATGTATATTTATTCACTGAAGGAAATGCAAATATGCGTGA
>CACZOV010000034.1 GCA_902782915.1 uncultured Erysipelotrichaceae bacterium
GAGATAAATATGATTTATACTTACCAAAAAGCTTTAGAAAAATATAAGAGTAATTTTAGAGTAAAAAAAGCTCTCAAAGAAAGTAATTTATTAAAACTAGAAAGGGGTATTTATACAAGTAGTAAAGAGTTTTCTAATTTTTCATATGTTGTTAGAAATATCCTAAAGTAGTATTTACAATGGAAAGTGCTTTTTATTATCATGGATTAACTAATAAAAAGCCTAATAAGTATCATTTAGCAACTACAAGAACTGCTCTTCGAATGAAAGATGAAAATATTAATCAATATTATCAAATTAATAGTTTATTTCACTTAGGAGTAATTCCTTTAAAAAAGGAAGAGAAGTAATAAAATATTATATAATAAAGAAAGAATGCTAATTGAATTAATTAGAAATAGAAATAAATTAGATCAAATTTATTATAATGAAATTATTCATAATTATTATTTAAGAAAAGAAGAGTTAGATGAAAAAAATAGTAAAATATATTAAGAAATTTAAAATGAAAAAGTTTTTAAAAGATAAAATTAATAAATAATTAGATATGGATTTAGTAATTTGACATTTTTCTGTCCAATCTATTTCTTTTTTATAAGAATTCTTTTATAATAAATTTAGTAGTGTAAAGGTAGATGGATATGGAAAATATAATGTTAGATGAGATCTGCAGTTTATCACTTGAAATGTTTACAATTATAAAAGAAAATTATTCTATGTTTTTATCAAAAGAAAAAAAAGAATTTATTGATAATCTTGATATAAAAAGTTTTTATAAAATAATAAATAAGGAATCTTTTCCACCTATATATTATTTAGATGGAGTATATTACATCAATACTTTTTATGATCAAGATAATTTAGAAGAATTAGTTTCTTTTCTTTGTTTGAGATCTCTTTGTGGTTCAATTAATCCTTTAAAAATAGGACTTATTGAAAATGAAGTTAAGAAATTAAAAGAAAAGTACAATTTAAAAGCAACTTTTATTTATCATGAAAAGGAAATGGAAGTAGCAGAAATAGTATCTAGTATTTTACTTAAAGATTTACCATTTAATATTATTTTTAAAGATACAGATTCTGATATAGTAGACTATTTAGTTGAAGAAAAAGGAAGTAGAGATGCTTGTTTTTATTCTAAAATATCTTTACTAATGAAAGAAAAATATCAAAACTATAAAAACGATTATAAGTCTTTTTATAAAGATCTAAATTACTCTGATATAATCGATAATATTTATGATTTTTTTAGTAATAAAGTTAAATAAATAATAGAAATATGTAAAATTGTTTCTATTATTTTTTTTTTAGCATATTATTAAGTGGTGATAAAATGAAATTAAAAGAAGAGACGAAGAATTTAATAATTGCTATTTTAATTCCTTTAATAGGAGGATTTATCATTTCATTAATTACAAGAGGTGGTGTAGAAAACTATACTAATAATTTAATAAAACCAGTCTTTGCACCTCCAAAGATCTTATTTCCTATTGTTTGGAGTATTCTTTATATTTTAATGGGATATTCTAGTTATTTAATTTATAATTCTATGTCTTCTAATAAATGTACATGTTTACTATTATATGGATTAAATTTATTTTTAAATTTCTTGTGGCCAATTATTTTCTTTAATTTAGAAGCTAGATTATTTGCCTTTTTATTTATTATTATGTTAGATATTGTGGTTGGATTTATGATTTATTGCTTTTCTGGAATTGATAAAAAAGCAGCTTATTTAAATATACCTTATTTTGTTTGGCTAATATTTGCAACAATTTTAAACCTATCTATTTACCTTTTGAATAGATAGTTTTATAATATCAATAAAGAAGGGATAATATGAGAATTATATTTCATGTAGATGTAAATAATGCATTCCTATCTTGGAGTGCTATTTATTTACTAAATCAAGGGTATAAACAAGATATTAGATTAATTCCTAGTTGTATAGGAGGAGATGAGGATAAACGTCATGGAATAGTTTTAGCTAAAAGCCCTGTTGCAAAAAAATATGGAGTTAAAACAGCTGAAACTTTACATAGTGCAAGACTTAAATGTAAAAACTTAGAAGTATTTCCTCCAAACTTTGAATTTTATCAAGAACAATCAAAAAATCTTTATGAATATTTTTTAACATTTACTCCTGATGTTGAAAGATTTTCAATTGATGAATGCTTTTTAGATTTATCAAATACAACCTTTTTATATGATGATATTTTAGAACTGGCTTATAAAATGAAAAATGAAATTAAAGAAAAATTTGGATTTACTGTTAATATTGGAATAGGAAATAATAAACTATGTGCTAAAATGGCAGGTGATTTTGAAAAACCAGATAAAGTTCATACTTTATTTTTTAATGAAATAAAAACTAAAATGTGGCCTCTTCCTATAGAAGATTTATTATTTATTGGAAAAAGTACTAGTAAAATACTTAGAAGTTTAAATATTAATACAATAGGAGATCTTGCTCAATGTGATATCTCTTTTTTAAGAAAACATTTTAAAAATCAAGCTACTTTTATGCATGAATATGCAAATGGAATCGATGATAGTAAAGTAATTAGTAAACATGGTAAAAGTAAATCAATTAGTTTTTCTGAAACATTAGAGTTTGATACTAATGATAAAATATTTTTAAAAAATAAACTTTTAAAAATGACAAGTAAAATAGGAACTTTGTTAAGAAAAAAGAAAATGTATGCTAAAACTATTGCAATTACTTTAAAAACAAAAGAATTTAAATCATATTCACATCAGAAAAAGATGTTAAATCAAACAAATAATACTATGGAATTATATGATAATGTATTAGCACTTTTTGATATTATAATTAAAGATCAATTAATTCGTAATATAGGAGTAAGAGTAAGTGATTTAGTAGATTATAAAAGTAGTCAGGTATCTTTATTTGAAGATACTACTAATTCTTTAAAAGAAGATAAAATACAAACAGTTTTAGATAATATTAATATAAAATACAATGATTTAAAGATCATGCCTGCAGTTTTTTATAAAAAAGAAAAATAATATAAAGAAAGTGTCAATTATCTTTCTTTTTATTTTTTTTTAATTTATGATAATAAGTTATAGGAGAGATTATTATGAAATATGCTTTAGTACTTCGAAAAATATTATATGAAGATACTATTTATTATCAAGTAATTGATAAAGTAATAGGAGAACTTACATTTGATGACAAAATTAAGGTTGTAGAAGGAAATTTCTTAGATCAAGAAATATCAAGTCTTCTAAATAAAAGATCAAGAATGGTTTATTTAGAAATTAATAAGGACGTATATGAAAACATTTCAATGGATGAATTTATTTTTTATAAAGAAGTAGGTAATGAAATTGTTTCAGTATCAGACCCTAATGAATATAATGATGTAACTCTTGCTTTTCATGATGAATATCATGATTTTAGACTAATACCAAATTATAAAATAGAAGAGTTAGTATCTTATGTTAAAGAAGATTTAAAAGATAAAGTAATAGGTCAAGATAAACCAATTGATAAGATCTTAAAAAAAATATATGAGAATCATATGTATTTTGAATCAGATTTATCATATGAAGATATTTATAAATATAAAAATAACATTTTGTTGATAGGTGGAATAGGATCAGGAAAATCTAGTATTGTTGATTCAATTCTTAATATGTTATCACCAATTCCAGTTTTAGTTTATAAATTAACTGGAGATAAATTTCAAGATATTACTGATATAGTAAAACAGTTATTAATTCTTGCTGGTGGAAATAAATATTTAGCTGAACGTGGTATTGTTATTTTTGATGGAATAGAATCAATTGGAACATTTAATCAAGAAGGGGATCTTATATCATATGTAGGAGAACTTGAAATGATCATGAAAAGTCAAGATGTTTATTTAAAAAGTCAAGATAATAAAATTATGAAATTTGATTATTCATTTATCACAAATGTTTGTATTTTAGATATGCAATATGATTTTTCTGATGCTAAGTATGATGATATTTATTATTCTAAAATTTATGGAAAAAGATTAAGTGAAATAGGTTTTTCTTTAAATATGATTGATGACTTATTTAATAATGAAGCAATATTTATGGAAGAAATGACTGAAGAGCTTGCATGTAATATTTTAAAAAATAAAAAAACATCACCATTATATAAGATAAAAAAAATGTTAGAAGAAAGAGGAAAAATAGTTCATATTAGTAATGATTTTATAAATACTTTAGTTGATTATGGATTGGATTTCAATTTAGGTTTTTCGGGAATAATTAGAACATTGAAATATCTATTAGAATCAAAAGATATATCTTTAAAAGAAATAAATTTTAGAGGAGATGATATATTTGATTTAAAAATTGGAACCGTTAATGTATTTCATGATGAAGCATATGATGAATTAATAAATGAAGAAGATGATTTAGAAGTTATTAGGCCAAAATCAAATAAAGAAAAAAAAGTTGTAAATGATGGACTTAATGTTTCCTTAAATAAACGAACAATAAATGATTTAACAATCATGGATACAGTTAATTTGATAAAGAAGAGTGTTAAAGGTCAAGATGATGCAATTTTTTATGTTGTAAATGCATTTTTTAATCATATTTTTAATCGTCGCCGTGATTATACTAAAGAAGAACTTCGCGAATTAAAAGAAAATATATTATTATTTGGTCCAACCGGAGTAGGAAAAACAGCAATTGTAAGAGCTCTTGCAAATATTTTTAGTATTCCATTTGTAAGAGAAATAGCAACAAGATATTCAAAAGTTGGATTTGTTGGAGAAGATGTTGATTCAATGCTTGTTGATTTAGTTGAAGTTAGTAAAGGTGATTTGGAAAAAGCAGAAAATGGAATTTTATATATTGATGAAATAGATAAGATTAAAGTTGAAAAAGGAAATCACTCTGACGATATGTCATCAGGTGTTCAATACAATTTATTAACTTTAATTGAAGGAGATAAAAGAGTAATTCAAAGTAAAATTCCAGGTCGAGCATCCATAGAATTTGATACTTCTAATCTTTGGGTTATAGGAACAGGTGCATTTGATGGGTTAGATGAATTTATAAGAGAGAGAATAAAAAAACAGAAAGGTCTTGGAAAAGTAGGATTTGGACAAGAATCTTCCAAAATAAAAAAACTCGAAACTCCGACTGACGATGATCTACATGAATATGGACTAGATAGACAATTCTTAGGAAGATTTCCTAATAAAGTTCCCCTAAATAATATTAATCTTGATACTTTATATGAAATTATTGATAATCCAGATGGAGGAGTTGTAACTTTAGTAAAAAAAGGCTATGCAAGTGATGGAATAGTTGTATCTATGTCTGATGGGTTTAAAAAAATGCTTGCTAAAAAAGCTCTTGAAAAAAAACAAGGAGCTAGAGGTATTCAAAGTGCTTTTATTCCTATAAAAAACATAATTGATAAAAATATAGCAAATGGTGATATTGAAAAAGTTATACTTGATGAAAATTGTTTTGACGATCCAGATCAAATTAAATATATTA
>CACZOV010000035.1 GCA_902782915.1 uncultured Erysipelotrichaceae bacterium
AAAGCTTAATATTCCAGTATTTGGTATAGTTGATACTAACTGTGATCCAGATATGGTAGATTATGTAATTCCATCTAATGATGATGCTATTCGTGCTGTTAAGTTAATTATTGGTGTTTTAAATAACGCTATAGTTGAAGCTAATGGTGGAAAGACTGTTGATTATGTTGGTTCTAGAACTGATGAAGCAAAAGATATTATGAAAAGAGCTGTTGAATCAGTTAAGAAAAGAGAAGATAGACCTAAACAAAATTTTGATAGAAGATTTGATAAAAAAAGATTTGATAAAAAGAAACCATTTAAAAAAAGAGATAATAAAGTAAATAAAGATAATAAAGCTAATGAAGAAAAAGTTGTAAAGAATGACAAAGTTGAAAAGACTGTAAAAGCAAAAGAAGTTAAAGAAGTAAAAGAAAGCAAAACTGTTAAGGAAGCAAAAGTTCAAGAAAAAGCCCCAGAAGTTGTAGATTTATCTGGAAAAACTGTTGCTGAATTAAAAGAAATGGCAAAAGCTAAAGCTATTAAAGGTTATTCAACAATGAAAAAAGCTGAATTATTAGAAGCTTTAAAATAGATTTTTTGAGATGATTTTATAATCATCTTTAATTTTAGGAATAGGGAGGATATATATGATAAGTGCAAGCTTAGTTAAAGAATTAAGAGAAAAAACTGGTGCAGGAATGCTTGATTGTAAGAAAGCATTAGAGGCTAATGATGGAGATGTTACAAAATCTGTTGATTGGTTAAGAGAAAAAGGTATTTCTAAGGCTGCTAAAAAGGCAGATAGAATTGCTGCTGAGGGTGTTGCAAGTATTCTTATTAAGGATAATAAAGCTGCAATCGTTGAGGTTAACTCAGAAACTGATTTTGTTGCTAAGAATGAAGAATTTACATCAATGGTAAATACTATCTTAGAGACTATTATTAATAGTGATGTTAAAACTGTAGAAGATGCATTAAAGCTTGATTGTGGTGAAGGGACTATTAATGATTTAATAGTTGCTAAAACTGCTAAGATAGGAGAAAAATTATCTTTAAGAAGATTTGAAGTTGTAACTAAGAAAGATTCAGAATCATTTGGAGAATATATTCACATGGGTGGTAAGATTGCAGTATTAATTACTGTAGATGGTGCATCAAGTGAAGTTGCTCGTGATTGTGCTATGCATGCTGCAGCTATGAGGCCTAAATATGTAAATAAAGATAATGTACCAAGCGATGAAGTAGAAAAAGAACGTAAGGTATTAAAAGAACAAGCAATGAATGAAGGTAAACCAGAGAATATTGCTGCTAAGATGGTTGAAGGACGTATTCGTAAGTTCTATGAAGAAATATGTTTAGAAGAACAAGCATTTGTTAAAGAAAACGATAAGAAAGTTAAAGACTTCGTTAAAGCAAATGGTGGAGTTATTACTTCTATGATTCGTTTCGAAGTAGGCGAAGGAATGGAAAAAAGAGAAGAAAACTTTGCTGAAGAAGTTGCAAAACAAATGAAATAACATGGAATTCCCATGTTTTTTTGATATTTACTTGAAATTGGTTGTTTAAACATGCTATATTTAAGATGGAGGTAGTTTATGAGTAAATGGGATAAAGATTATATAAATTTATGTAAAAAAATATTAGAAGAAGGTAAAAGAGTTTCAAATAGAACTGGTATAGATACAGTAAAGATTCCACTTTATTCTTTTGAGTTTAATTTAAACAAAGAATTTCCAGCGTTAACTACTAAGCAATTGTATTTTAGACAAGCAATTTTGGAAATGCTTTGGATATACCAAGTACAATCGAATGATGTTAGATGGTTACAAGAACGTGGTGTTCATATATGGGATGAATGGGAAATAGATGAAAATGGACTTTGGCACGCAAAACAACTTGTTCCAAATGAAAATGGTGTTTTAGAACATAAAGAAATAGTTAAAGATTTTGGTAAAGAATGGGCACATACAATTGGAACTGCTTACGGTTGGATTAATAATAAGTTTCAAAATACACAAAGATTAATTGAAACAATAAAAAACAATTCTAATGATAGAAGAATGTTAATGTCACTATGGCAAGATGATTATATTAAAACAGCGGTTTTACCATCGTGTGTGTGGTCTAGTGAATGGGATGTTACGGATGGATATTTAAATTGTTGGGTACATCAAAGAAGTTGCGATGTTCCTCTTGGTCTTCCTTTTAATGTAACTCAGTATGCAACATTAGTATATGCACTTGCGCACTGTACTGGATTAAAACCAGGTCAAATGAATTGGTCGATTAAAGATGCACATATTTATGTAAATCAAATTGACGGTATAAAAGAACAGATTAATAGATTCGAAACATTGGAAGATTTAGAAGCACCAGAATTATGGATTAATCCTGAGGTTACAGATTTTTTCCAAATGGATAATTCTAAAGATTTAAAAGATATTAAGGTAAAAAATTATAAGCATCATGGAAAAATTAAATTTCCAATTGCTCAGTAAAGGAGTATATAATGATTAGTTTAATTGCATCGATTGGTAATAATAATGAAATTGGAAAAAACGGTGATTTGATATGGCATATACCTGCTGATATGAAGTTCTTTAAAAATACTACAATTGGTCATGTTGTAGTAATGGGTTATAATACATATAAATCACTTCCTGGACCACTTAAAGATAGAGAAATGATTGTATTATCTAGAAATAAGACTAGTGATGATGTAAAAATCATTAGTGATTATAAAGAAATAGTAGATATGTATGAAAAAAGTGATATAGAAGTATTTATTATTGGTGGCGCTATATTATATAATTTATATTTAGAATATGCTAAAAGAATGTATTTAACACACATAGATTCTATCTGTTCTGATGCAGATACGTTTTTTCCAACGTTTAATAAAAATGATTGGAATTGTGAAGTGTTAGATGAGAATGAATACAAGGATATTAAATATAAAATATATAAGTATGATAGAAAATAAAAACTATTCTAAAAATAATTAGAGTAGTTTTCTTATATATATTTCTTTAATTATATTAAATGATTTAATA
>CACZOV010000036.1 GCA_902782915.1 uncultured Erysipelotrichaceae bacterium
AATATATATTCCACCTATTAATCCTATCATTACATTCCAAGAATTAGCATATAATAATATAGGTATATAATTATATGAATTAATATACTCTTGACCTATTAACAAATTATAAAGCAAAGGTAAAACTGCCATTATCAATAATGAAATACAAGAAAATAACATAAATAATTTATTAATTATACTGGAGAAAAATTCATCCTTATCTTTATCATTTATATGAAGAGATGCAGTTTCTTGCCAAGACATGCTAAAAATTGAAAAGACATTATTTAACAAATTAGAAAACTTACATGATACTGTATAAATTCCGTTAAAGGCTGTTCCCAAAAATATTGATATAAGTGTTCTATCAGAGACATTAACAATCCACCAAGATAATGAATTTGGAATCATTGGAAGTGAATATGCCAATAATTTCTTAATCTGTTTTTTATCAATTTTACTTATTTTAAAATACTTATATATTTTAGAAACAAATATACTATATATAACTACCATAAAATTAGCTATTGCTGATGCTATTAAAATACTACCCGCACCAAAATGAAAATACAAAATCATTGTTGAATTAATAGCTAAATATAAAACACCAGTAATAATACTTGATATAGAATATTCTTTATTCTTTCCTAAGCCTCTTAACACTTGTAAAAAAACGTTAGATAACATCATTATTAATAAATTTATAATAGTTAATTTTAAATATTTTATATGTATAAAAAAGGAAATAACAATACATGTAATTAAAGTAACTGAAATGCCAATAACTGTTACAAATATAATATTTGTTATAATATTTGACTTTCCATTTTCATCATGACGATTATCAATCAAAAATCTAAATAATGCACTATCCATTCTTAAAGTTAGTACAGGAACAAACAAAGAAATATATGTTTGAAGTAAATCAACCCAACCGTAATCATCAGTTAATAAATAATGGGTAAATAAAGGAATTAAAAGAAATGATGTAAATTGAGTTGCAAATTTACCTAATAATAATATTAATGTATTTTTTACAAACTCTTTATTTCTATTCATAATTATTTTTCCTTACTAAGTAATTTCTCTCTTAAAATTGTGGATGACGTACCTTTAGTATATGGAAAATATACAACTTCTGCTCCAATAGTAGCTAAATCTTGTTCAATCTTATTCCACTTATCAGTACCTTTCCAATCATCACCAACAAAAATAACATCTGCATTATATTTTTTGCAGGCAGCTAACTTATCCATATTTTCTTGCGGAACAGCTAAATCTACATATTTAATAGATTCAACAATATTTTTTCTTTCTTCATAAGGTATAATAGGTATTTTATTCTTATATTGTGCAAGTTCATCAGTTGTAACACCAACAACCAAATATTCACATTGTTCTTTTGCTCTTTTCAAAAGATTTAAGTGTCCAACATGAAACATATCATATACACCAGAAGTATATCCTATTTTATATTTTTTCATTTATTTCACTCCTTCAAAATTTATTATTCTTTTTATCAAATTTTATATTTTCACCATCTTCAAAAGTTACCTCAATAGGATTATGAGTAACACGTTTTTCGATTGGAGGCAATTGCATATAATTATTACCATATATATTTTTTAAAACATAATCTGAATTTTTTGGAATATAATAATATCTATTTTCAAACAAATGTTTTTTGCATGGAAAAAAATTTTTCCTTAAATGTATTTGTTTTTTATAACCATATTGGCTTCCCAAATTAAGAAGGTATTCTGATTCTTCATTTTTATTTAAAACCATTAGCTTATGTTGTATCTTAATTAATAATTTTTTAGGTAAAATTATAAAAATATTTATAAGTATTTTCTTAGATCTTTTATCATTTCCAACTACCATTTTGGACTTTTTGGCAATTGCAGTTCTAATAATACCTGTAAAAATAAATTGCACTTTTTCTATAGTACTAATTTTCTTATTACCATTGTCTAAAGGAAATATATCTATCCAAATACCAGAATTTCCACTATATTTTTCTTGTATATTTTCTTTATAACAAGTTTTAATATTTCTTATTTTTATAAATGGTAACCAATAATTCTTATTTGTCGAATAATCATCTAAAATAAATTTTTCATTTCGTGGAAAAATTTTTTTAAATTTTTCATAATCTTTTCTTGGCATACAAATATCAATATCATCATCCCAAGGAATATATCCATCATGTCGTATTGCTCCCAATAAGGTTCCACCAATCAGACTATATTTTAAATTATTTTTTTCACAAATTGTTACAACGTAGTCTAATATTTCTAATTGAGTGTCTCTCAATTTTTTTAAATATCTTTGATTATTCATTAAGTTCATTCCTTTCATCATTATTTTTTAATTCTAAAAATATAATACTAGATATAGATAATAAAAATACATTATATTCTATATGAAATGAAAATTTTTCCATCATTGCATATATTAAAAATACAAATATACACATAATTAGTTGAAGATTATTACATTTTTGAGCGTTTACAATAATTTTATAAACACAATAAAACAATATTATTGCTGCAAATATCCCATATTGATAATATATATTTAAATATGCATTATCAAGCCCAAATTTTACAATATTTAACAGTTTTGATCCAAATAACGTAAAACCAATATTCTTTGATGCAATCGCTGAATAGAATATTCTTTTATTTAATAAATTATCTATATAAAATGCTAATGAATTATTATGAACATACATTTGAACTAAAATCATTGAAATAATAAACATTATAAATGGTAGATATTTCAAAATTTTTCTAGTCCACACAATTCTTTCAAAAAAATTTGAAAAAATTGAAACTATACATAATAATAAAATAGAAATCTCTGCAGAACGACTATTACAAATAAAATGTGAAATATATAAACATATTATTAAAATTAAATAATGTACTATATTCATTTTTTTATACCATAAATAACTAATACTCATACACAAAAAAAACAGATATGCTCCAAATACATTTGGATGTCCAAAACCCATTGCTAACCTTTTAGTTCCATCATCTCTATATCTCGTTATATATTCAGTTGCTCCAAATTTATATAACAATAAAACAATTAATATAAATACTACTTTAATAATCAAATCAAATTTTACAGCTTTATTAAAATTTATTTTTTTTGAAGATATAACTAACAATATTACAATTATAAATGCATTATCACCTGAAAGAATATATGATAACAGTCCTACAACTATTGCAATAAATATATACAAAATACTCTTTTTTTTATATAAATTCGATTGAAGTAAAAATGTAAGAAAAAGGCACCCCACTGAAAAATATGTTAATGTATTATGATAATTTTTCATAAACAAAACAGAAGAGCTCATATAATTGAAACAAATCAATGAATATGAAAAATAAAATAAAATTTTTGATAAATCTAATCTACTTAAACCATTTCTTTTCATTTTTTCCTCCATTGTTTTATGAAATAAATTGTCTTTGGAAAATAAAAACCAAATAATAATTTTAATTTATCTTTACTTGCTACATATTTAGAATGAAGATATATTGTTTTATATTGTCTTATATTATTTTTAAGATTTTTGATATGATATTTATGTATTTTATAGCTTGTTAAACATGTCAGATTTATTCTAATAAATCTTTTAATACAATATATTTCATTATTTTTATTTTTGTACTTATCTATTAAGTTTTTACATACTTCTATTTCATCATACCATTTATTATTAAATGAAGAATGAATTGTTGATTCATTATTAATAAAATAAAAATAATCTGTATTATTAATTATCTTACAATTACCCTCGCTATTTTCTAAGTATCTAATGTTAAAATCTAAATCCTCAGCTATTCTATACTTTGAATTAAAAAGTACTTCTTTTACTATTTTGGTAATATATAATTTTCCCCAACAAACACCATTAAATATATTTTCTACCAACATTTCTTTAATAAATTCATCTTTTGATAATACTTTATCATTCTTTATATTATGATTAGGTAACATTTTATTTTTCATAATATTTGTTGCATTTTCACATATAATTATATTATTATTGATCTTTTTATACATATTATAAATATAATTATTATTCACATAATCATCACTATCTACAAAAGTTATATATTCTCCGCTAGCCACTTTAATTCCACTATTCCTGGCCTCAGATACACCAGCATTTTTTTTATGTATTACCTTAATACGTTTATCCTTTAACTGTAATTCATCACATATTTTTCCACTATTATCATTAGAGCCATCATCAACTAATATTATTTCTATATTTCTATAGGTTTGATTTAACAACGATCCAACAGCTCTTTCCAAGTATTTTTCAGTATTAAATATTGGAACAACCACACTAACTAACAAATTCATAGTATCACCCTTATTCATAAAAATATTTTATTCTTTGTTTCAATAGAATTAAATAAGAAATAAGTGATTGAGGTAAAACTTTATAAACAATATATTGTATTTTATTTTTGATAAAAATATCTTTATCTAGAAATATTTTTTTAAAATTATATTTAACATGCCTTTCACTTATATACTTACAATATTTGGTATAAAAATTGAAATAAAAATTTTTATAATTAATATTATTATTATACATATCATATAATTTATTTAATGCCATAAACACCGTTAATTTGTCTTTACTAACCACATTCAACGAACTACTCTTTCTTTGTCTATAATAATACAATTCATCACACGAATATACTATTTTATTTGTATTTTTTAAATAATTAATTACAAATAATAAATCCTCACAAACTTTTATTTCATGTTCAAATTTTATTCCATTTATTAAATCTTTTTTATACAATTTACACCATATATATCCATTAATACTATTATCATCAAAAATACCCTTAATAGCATCTGCACTATCAATATAATATTTATTATAATTTTTTTTTAAATGATTATTTTTTTTTGTCAATTTAGTAAAACTACAAATTGACAAATCAGCTCCAAACGTTACTAAATTAGAATATAATATCTGCAAATAATCTTTATCTACAAAATCATCACTATCTACAAAAGTAATGTACTTTCCTGTAGCAATTTCAAGGCCTACATTTCTTGCTTTAGATACACCAGCATTTTTTTGATGTATTACCTTAATGCGTTTATCCTTTAACTGTAATTCATCACATATTTTTCCGCAATTATCATTAGAGCCATCATCAATTAAAATAATCTCTATATTTTCATATGTCTGATTTAACAATGATTCAACACATTTTTCTAAATATAATTCTACATTGTAAACAGGTACAATTATACTAATTAAATCTCTCATTTTAATCTCCTTAAAAATAATTAATATATGTTAAAAGAATAGCAACTTTATTCTTCAGTCTAACATTTTTATCAAACAACACAACCTTTTTATATTTTTTTATATTGCTTAATAATTTTTTTCGTACAACTTGATCAGTTTTGTTTAATTTTAATAATATACTAAAATTTGTACTTAAGAATCTACTTTTTGCTGCCTTAATAAGTTCCAAATTCCCTATTTTTTCCATATTTTCTAATAACACTTGTGCATTTTCAACGTAATCTAAATCACTTTGTTTGTATTTTCTTCCCATAATACTATCTTTTCTTTGTAAATAATAATAATTTTTCATCGTACTAAAAGTTATTTTTTTAGCTCTTAAAATATATTTATAAATTGTACCAATATCCTCATATATTTTTCCAGTTGGAAAGTATATACCATTCACAACATTTTTTTTAAATAGTTTTCCCCATGCACTAGTTTCAAATTTTTTTTGATATAACATTGTCTTCAATGCATCATTGCTATTATAATTATATATTTTTTCCCTTTTAAAAATTTTTTTTACAATATAATTCTCATCTACTTCATACGGCATTACAATACTAATATCAGAATTATTATCTATTATTAATTTCAATAAATATTCAATATAATCTTCTGTTACATAATCATCACTATCTATAAATGCTATGTAATTACCAGTTGCAATTTTTATACCATTATTTCTTGCATCAGAAAGCCCACCGTTAGTTTTATGGATAACTCTAATTCTATTATCTTTTTTTGCATATTTATCACAAATTTTGCCACAGTTGTCAGGAGATCCATCATCTACTAAAATTATTTCTAAATTAGAATAGCTTTGATTAATAACAGAATCAATACATTTTTCTAAATATTTCTCAACTTTATATACTGGAATAATCACACTTACCTTATTTTCCATACTTACACCTCTTGATTTATATGCCAGATATTATATTCTTTTAAATAATCCTTATTTTCCTTTGAATCATTTGACCAAGGGCCTAATAACATTTTTTCAGAATACAAATAGAAATCTGTATCTACTATTTTTTTACTTTTTTCAAAATAATTAATTGCCGCTACTTTTACAATTGAAGATTTAAAAAATCTCTCTATTTCTTCTTTAGCATATTTTATACTATATCCAGTATCAACGGAATCATCAACTAATAAAATATTAGCTTTATTTTTATACTTTCCCCATTGTTTTTCATCAAAAGTAATATGTCTTTCATTATTCTTTTCATGATAATTTGAATTAAACTCTTTTTTTCTGAGAATATTTTTGACTCTTTTAGGTATAATTTTTAAAAGTGGACTAATTACTTTTTTTAGTTTTCCACCTTTCCTTCTCGCGAATATTTCTAATAATGGAACATTATTTAAATCAGCTAAATCTTTTCCTATTAAATATGAACCCCTTGCAATAAAAATTACTAAATCATAATTATACTTACTAATTATCTTTTTATATAATTTTCTATTTTCCTCTTGTAAATTTTTTCTTGATAATTCTAATAATTCCATGAAAATCCCCCTTACATATAAATGTCATGATTCTTGCTACTTTCGTCCATTTATGTGCAAAATTAATACATTTTTTCCCCACAAATGTAGCATCACAACATTCATCTTTTGCATTATCAACTGTTACTTTGCTTTTTGTTATAATATAATTTCTACCAACTTCAAAAAACGTATGGGCATCGCTTCCTATAATTTTTTGAATATTATACTTTTCAGCTATTTGATTTTGTTTATCATCAAATTTAACACTTATATTACGGCCATTATGGACCTCAATAAAATCAATGCTATTTTTATTTTTTTTGATTTCATCTTCAACTAATACTGTTTTATAACGCTTTTCATCATATGGATGTGGAACATATACAAGACCATTCTGTTCCCTAATCTGCTTTATTGTTTCACTTGGAGAAAGATTCGATTCAATTTTTTTTGATAAACCAAGTCCTATTATTTCCCCTTTATTTGTGAAAATTTCTTCACCAACAATTAATTCAATCCCATGTTGAAGAAATTTCTTTTTAAATTTTATCGCACCGGCAATTTCATTATGATCTGTAATAGCAATCGTATTTATTTTTTTTATTTTTAACATCATTATTAAAAGCCAAAATGGTAAAATACTATCTTTAGAATATCTTGTATGAACGTGAAACTCAGTTTTATATATTTTCTTTTTCTCCATGCTTTTTCCCCTTACTAAATATATACCCCTTCACTAAGGTGTATATAATACCATAATATTTATATATGTCAAATTAGACATTAAAAAAGATACATTTTAAGACACTTTTAGGGTGCATTATAATGTATCTGTCAAGTTGTTTACCCTTTTTTTATCTTTTTTACTCTTTTTATTTTGAACCTTTATGTAGTAATACTACTTTAAATGTTTTAAAAAAAATTTTAATATCTAGCTTTAATGAGCTATGATTAGAATAATATTTTTCTAATTTTAATCTTTCTTCAAATGTAGTATTACTTCTACCTGATACTTGCCAATATCCTGTAAGTCCTGGTTTAGTTTTTAATATGTCATTATAATAATCACCCATATCTTCCTTTTCTCTAGGTAAATATGGTCTATTACCTATTAATGACATATCTCCTTTTAATACATTTATCAATTGTGGTAATTCATCTATAGATGTTTTTCTAAGTATTTTCCCTATTTTTGTTATTCTTGGATCATGCTCTAATTTCTTATTTATTTTATATTCTTTAGCTGCTTCTTTATCTTCTTCTAATAGTTTAAATAATACT
>CACZOV010000037.1 GCA_902782915.1 uncultured Erysipelotrichaceae bacterium
ACTGAATTAGTTGCAGCATACACATGCACATAGGACGTACTAAATAAAAAAGTAAAAAATAGAATTATTACCATAATAAATAATTTATAATTAATTTTATTTTTATATTTTAAAACTTTCATGTTGCTTTTTAAATAGCACCTCCTTATACTATTAATTAACCGCGAAATCATAAATAATCACAAGTGGAGCAAACATTGCTAACATTACTACATAAAATAACCTTTTAGCATATGATACTAAATACATAATTGATTGAACCACAAATATTGCGTACAAAAATGCTATAATTGCATTAAAATTTTTTCCAGATCCAATATTATCTTTAAAAAAAATTGAAAGATCTGTAAAAAATGTATTAATCGTTTTTCCATAAACTGCATTATAATTTGAGATTGTTCTTTTAAAATAATTATTTAATGTTTTCATTTGCAAATAATCCAAAGATAGATGTGAACCTTTATAACTATATGTTATATCAAAATCATCAAAATCATCAATACCAATCAGCCTAATATATGAATTTGCTTGCTCAATATATCTATCTAATTTTTCTATATCAAATTCTAACTCACCATTATAATTATCATAATTTTTCTCATATTCATTTCTTTCAGAATCAGTTATATCATCTTGTGTCCTTTCAAATTTTTTATTATCTACATTAAATGATATTTTTTTATTTGAAACTATCATCATATAATCTTCATATGTTTTATCTTCAAAAAATTCATATCCAGATACACTTGCTAGAAGTATATTACTTGCCACTTCAACTAATTTTTCATTTAAATAAAAGATAAAAGATATCAGATAATGTGCAGTAAATGTTAACATTAATGCTATTCCCCATTTTTTAAGTGCTTGTTTATACTTTGCTTTCTCTTCTGAAATACTATTTATAGCAAGTTTTATTGCCATTATTGCAACAACTATTCCCAGAAATGAAACAGATAATGTATAAATTAAATAATAAATCCTTTTTACTACTGTTCCTATTATTGTATCCTCACCAGATGCATTGATAAATAAAGACCCTGGTTCTGGTGAAATAAAATTAATATCCAAAAAAGATATTGTATTAAAAATAATTCCATCTGACCAAGGAAAAACCCTTGATCCTGTAACCATATAAAAAAGTTTTGCTACAATCTTTTCTATAAATCCAGCTATTGCATACACAAATTTCCCCAATGCAGATAATAATTTTGATTTAGATGCTGATTTTGTTAATTCAATAGTTGCATTTTCATCTGTCGCATACATAGAGTTAGTAATCCCATGTACAATATTTGAAGTATAAGAAAAAATAATCATATATAAAACAAAGATACATGTTATAGTAACTATTGATTTAATTTTTATATTTTTAAATAACTTATTAATAATCAGCACCTCCTTTGTTAGGCAATTATATTTTTGTAACAAAATCAAAAACAACAATCAACGGAGCAAATAACGCAAGCGTTACAATGTAAAACAACCTTTTTAAATATGATATTAAATACATAAGTGATTGAACTATAAATATTGCATATAAAAATGCCATAATTATTTGTCCACCAGCAAACAGATAATATTTAAAAAATAATGCCAAATCCGTTAATAAATTATCTGCTTCTTTATCTTCAGAAATTTCATCATACACTTTTAAATGTTCCTCTTTTACTGCTTCATGAAAAAAACTATCTAATGTATGTTCATCTACAGTGGCTGCTTTCTTTTTTGTTTCACTATATCCAGCCTCTGCAAACATGTCAAATTCATCAAAATTTTCTACACCATTTTCATCTATATAATTGTTTGCAAGAGCTATAAAATTATCTAAAACATCTAATTCAAGATATATTTTTTCATACAGCAAACTACTACTTCCTTCTAACTCATCATAATACTTTTCTTCAGCGTCAGAAATATCATCAGTAGATCTTACAAAATGATTTGATTCAACGTTAAATCTTACTGTTTTCCTATAATTTAAAAGTGTGAATTCGGGATCTAGTGTTTCATCATAAATACCTTCTAATATATTTATCTTCCCAACATTTGTAAGAAGTATATTACTTGCTACTTCAACTACTTTTTCATTTACAAAAAAGATAAATGAAATAAGATAATGTGATGTAAATACAAGTATTATTGCAACAATCCAATTTTTTATAGCCTGTTTATACTTTGCTTTTTCTTCTGCAATACTTGAAATCACAAGTTTAATTGCAATAACCCCTACAGCAATTCCCAAAAAAGCAACCGATAAAGAAAAAATAGTATAATATATTGCACTAACAGTTTTACCTATTATAGTTGATTCACCTGAAATATTTAAAAATATAGAACCTCTTTCAGGTGATATGAAATTAACATCTAAAAACTTCAATGAATTAAATATAATCGCATCTGCGTATGGGAAATCCTTACTAGATGTCATCCATTCCATAATATAGCTTATAATATTTTCAATAAATTTAGCAACATCATACACAAACCATGCTATTCCATTTAATATAGAAGAATCTGATGTTGACTGTTCAATATCAAAAGCTCCATCTGAATTACCTTTACCATATGTTTCATTTACTTTCCCGTATACACAATTAGAATTAAATATACATACTGTAAAAATAAGAAATATAATAGAAAAAGCAATTACTCGATATATATTTTTATTTTTTTTATTTTCCTTCATATTCTCTCCATAAAACATATGTAACACTACCCACTCATAGTTTTTTGTAAAAATTCAAAAATAACAACTAAAGGAGCAAACATAGCAAGTGTAACAACGTAAAAAAATCTTTTTATATACGATATAAAATACATAAATGATTCTATAACAAAAATTGCATACAATATAGCAATAATTGGTTGAAAATCTCCATCTTCTTTTACATTATCTTTAAAATAAGATGACATATCAGTAAAAAAAGTGTTGATTGTTTTACCATAAACAGCATTATAACTTGATACCGTATTTTTTAAATACTTTTCAAAAGAATTAAGTGGTATTTTATCTCTATTATTTAACTTATTTTCTTCAATAGACAAATCAAAACTATCAAACTCATCAATTCCACCACAAAGCCTAATATATTCATTAGCACGTTCTAATATTTCATCTATTAAATTACTTTCTATTTCAAATTGACTTGAATCAAAATTCATATAAGTACAATTATATTTATCACTTTGTTCATATTCTTTTTCTTCTTCCGCGTTAACGAAATTTCTTTCAAACTTCTTGGTTTCAACATTAAATGATATCTTCGATACCTTCTCATTTAAAAGAATAAATAATATATTTTCCTTATAACTATCACTTTTAGAAGCCTCTGACTCATGCGAAACTGAAAGAAGTATACTGCTTGCAACTTCAACTACTTTTTCATTTATAAAGAATATAAATGATATTAAATAATGTATTGTAAATATAAGTATTAAAGCTAGAAGCCAATTTTGTATTGCTTTTTTATATTTTGCTTTTTCTGATGCAATACTTGATATTGCAAGTTTTATTGCCATTACACCAACTGTTATTCCTAAAGCTGAAATAGATAATGTATATATAGTATAATATACCCTCTGAATTATTTTTCCAAAAATTGTGATTTTACTTGTAGTATCCAAAAACAATGATCCTGGTTGAGGATTAATAAAATTAATATCAAGAAAAGGGATAGTATTAAAAATAACTTTGTCTGCCCAAGGAAATATTTTTTTACCAGCAAACCAACCCACTATTATAGAACCAATCCATTCTACAAAATTAGCTATTATATATACAAACCAAGCTATAATCTCTAATACAGTGTTATCTTTAGATGCTTTATCAACATTTATTGTTGAACTTGTTATAGTTTTACCATAT
>CACZOV010000038.1 GCA_902782915.1 uncultured Erysipelotrichaceae bacterium
ATTAGAAAATGATTTAAAGGAAGTTGATACTAAAGATAAGTTAGCAGTTGTTAAAGCATCTTTTCTTGGACGTGATGGAATTGTTACTAAGTTAAGTTTTAAAATGAAAGAAATTCCAAATGAGGAAAAGAAAGAATTTGGTAAATTTTTAAATGAAATTAAAAATGAAGTAACTAGTAAACTTGACTCTTTATTAAAAGAAATTGAAGACAAGGAATTAAAATTAAGATTAGAAAAAGACTCAATTGATATATCACTTCCGGGAAGAAGAATAAAGACTGGATCTCTTCATCCTATGACAAGGGTTACAGAAGATTTTGAGGATTTATTTGTTTCAATGGGATATACAGTATATGATGGACCTGAAATTGAAAGTGATGAAAATTGTTTTCAAAAATTAAATATTCCTAAAGGACATCCAGCAAGGGATGCTCAAGATACTTTTTATTTAGAAGGTGAATTTGAAAATTTCTTACTTCGTAGTCAAACCTCTACTGCTCAAGCAAGAGCTATGGGAGAAAATACTGAAAAAGGACCTATTAGAATTGTTTGCCCTGGAAAAGTATATAGAAGAGATGAGGATGCAACTCATTCACATCAGTTCATGCAAATAGAGGGATTAGTAATTGATCATGATATTTCAATGGCTGATCTAAAAGGAACTCTTGAATTATTTTGTAAACATATTTTAGGTGAAAAAACGAAAGTACGTTTTAGACCATCATTTTTCCCTTTTACAGAGCCATCTGTGGAAGTAGATGTAACTTGTTTTAAATGTTTAGGAAAAGGATGTTCTCTTTGTAAACAAACAGGATGGATAGAAGTACTTGGAGCCGGAATGGTTCATCCAAATGTTCTTGAAATGTCTGGATATGATTCTAAGAAATATCAAGGTTTTGCCTTTGGAACGGGAATAGATAGATTTGCTATGTTTAAATATGCAATTCCTGATATTAGAACAATATACTCTAATGATATTAGATTTTTAGAAGAATTTAATAGAAAGGATGTGAACTAAGATGTTATTAAGTCGTAAATTTGTGAGTGATTATATTGATCTAGATGAAAATTTAAGTATAGATAAAATTGCAAATGATATGACAAATGTTGGTAATGAATATGACTATGCAGGGAATCTTATTAATTACACAAATTTAATTACTGGAGAAGTTCTTGAATGTGAAAGTATTCCAGAAACTCACTTACATACTTGTCGTGTAAATATTGGATCTGATGTATTAGATATTGTATGTGGAGCACCTAATGTAAGAAGTGGCTTAAAAGTAATTGTTGCTCTTCCTGGAGCACGTCTTCCTGGTGGAGAAATTAAAAAAAGTGTTATTCGCGGATACACATCAAATGGGATGTTATGTTCTCTTCAAGAACTTGGTTTAGATAATAAATATTTAAGTAATAAGGATAAAGAAGGAATTCATGAATTTGATAGTGATGTAGAGGTTGGAATTGATCCTATTAAAGCATTAGGACTAGATGATGAGGTAATTGATTTTGAATTAACTAGCAATAGAGGAGATTTATTATCAATTCTTGGAATGTCTTATGAAATGGGTGCTATTTATAATAAAAAAGTTAAAGATATCAATTTAGATTTTCATGAAGATAGTAATGATTTAAATAAAGAGTTTTCTGTTGATATCAAAACTTCTAATTGTAAACTATTCTTAGCTAAAAAAGTTAAAAATGTTTGTATAAAAGAAAGTCCTGATTTTATCAAGAATCGTCTTATAGCATCAGGAATAAGACCAATTAATAATGTTGTTGATATTTCAAATTATGTTATGCTTGAAACAGGTCAACCACTTCATTATTATGATGCAAATAGGCTTGGTGATACTTTAATTGTAAGGCAGGCTATGGATGGTGAACATCTTACTACTTTAGATAATATAGAACGTGTTTTATCAAGTGATGATATAGTAATAGCAAATAAAAATGAAGCTATAGGGCTTGCTGGTGTTATGGGAGGATTATCAACAGAAGTAGAGAATGATACTAAAGATATCATTATCGAGTCAGCAATCTTTGATCCAACAAGTATTCGTAAAACATCTAAAAAGATACTTAGAAGTGAAGCTTCAAATCGTTTTGAAAAAGGACTTGATCCAAAAAGAACTTATATGGCTATTAAGAGAAGTTGTCATTTACTTGAAAAATATGCAGATGCAGAAGTTGTTGGTGGTATAGTTGAATTTAATAAAATAGATTTAGCTGATAAAGAAATAGAATTAGAATTTAATAAAATTAATAAAGTACTTGGAATTGCTATTCCTAAAAATGAAGTTATTTCTATTTTAAAAAGTTTAGATTTTAAGGTAGAAGAAGATGAAGAAAAACTACATGTAATTGTTCCAACAAGAAGACTTGATATAGCAATTCAAGAAGATTTAATTGAAGAAGTAGGACGTCTTTATGGAATGGATAAAATTACAGGTAAACTTCCAAAATTGAATTTAGTAACAGGATGGTATGATAAAACTAAAAGAGAAATAAAACATAAGTTAGCAAATTTAGGTTTAAATGAGACTTTAAGTTATACTTTAATATCAAGTGATGATGTTCATAAATATACAAAAGATAATTTTCAAGAAGTAAAATTAAATGATCCAATGAGTTCAGATAGAAATACTTTAAGATATAGTTTACTATCATCTCTTGTTGATATTTATAAATATAATAAATCTCATAATCAAACTAATATTTCAATATTTGAAATAGGAAAAGGTTTTTATAAAGAAAATAATGAATATAAAGAGGATAATAAACTTGCTATTTTAATGTCTGGTGATTATGGGGTTGATATTCCGTCTGTAAAAGTTGATTTTTATATAATTAAAGGACTTATTGAAGAATTACTTGAATATTTAGGATATCAGAATAGATTTAGTTTCATTGTAGATGAAAATATTCCTGATGAACTTCATCCAAGTCAAAGTGCAAGTATCATTTTACAAGGAAGACCAATTGGAATTATTGGTAAACTTCATCCAAGTATTATGAAAGATGAAGTATATGTTTTAGAAATAAATTTAGAAAAACTTTTTGAAAGTAAGCCAAGTAGAATGACTTATAAAGAAATACCAAAGTTTCCATCTATAAGTAAAGATGTTGCTTTTGTTGTAAATAAAAAAATAAAATCAGAAGAAATCGTTAATATTATTAAGAAAAGTGGTGGAAAACTTTTAAATAAGATAAGTATTTTTGATATTTATGTAGGTGAAAAATTAGATAGTTGTGAAAAATCAATTGCTTTTAATTTAGAATTTAGAGACATATCAAAGACTTTAACTGAAGATGAAGTTATGGAAGTATTTAATAAAATAATAGATACTGTTACATCTAAATTAAATTGTAGTGTAAGAGATAAATAGGAAAGGGATGATATTATGAAGCTTGCAAATTTAAAAGGAACAGATGATTTTTTACCAAATGATCAAGTAATCCGTAATAAAATCATGAATGTTTTAAGAAATAATTTTGAAAAATATGGATATTTACCAATTGAAACTCCTATTTTAAATTATTATGATTTACTTGCTTATAAATATAGTGATGATGCTGAGATTTTAAGTGAAATTTATAAATTAAAAGATCAAGGAGATAGGAATTTAGGACTTCGTTATGATTTAACTGTTCCTTTTTGCAAAGTAATAGGGTTAAATAAAGATTTACGATTACCTTTTAGAAGATATGAGATAGGAAAGGTATTTAGAAATGGTCCTGTAAAACTTGGAAGAACTAGAGAATTTTATCAATGTGATATTGATGTTGTTGGAATTGATAACCGAATGATTGAAGCAGAGCAGATCTTAATGGCTATTAATACTTATAAAGATTTAGGAATAGATATTATAGTAAAATATAATAATCGTAAGTTGATGTCAGGCCTTATTAAGGATGTTGGAATAGATGAATCAAAAGTTTCAAAAGTCATTGGTATAATTGATAAAATGGAAAAAATATCTAAAGAAGAGTTAGTTAATAATCTTGAAAAAATCGAAATTGAACCAGAAAAAATTAATAAATTATTAGATTATTTTACTTATTCATTTGAAAAATTTAATACTATATTTAAAGAGACTACTAATACTGAAATTAAAGAAGGACTTAATGAATTAGCAGAATTAAATAGTTATTTAAAAGAATTAAATATTTTATCAAATTGTACTTTTACACCAACTTTAGCAAGAGGACTTACTATTTATACTGGAGTTGTTTTTGAGTTTTATGATAAAAAGTTAAGAATTACATCAGCAATAGGAGCAGGTGGAAGATATAATAAGATTATTACAGATTTTATGAATAATGGGCAAAGTTATCCGGCAATAGGACTTTCTTTTGGACTTGAGCCAATTTATGCAATTTTAAAACAAGAATTAAATAATGATTCTTTGATCGATCTTTATTTAGTTCCACTTGATACAAATATTGAAACTTTAAAACTTGCTAGTAAGTTAAGAGAAAGTAATATTAAAGTTTTAATTGAGATGAATAAGAAAAAAGTTAGTAAATGTTTTGAATATGCAGAATGCATGAATATTCATTTTATAAGTATTATCGGTAGTAATGAACTAGAAACTGGTATTCTTCGAGTAAAAAATATGTTTACCAAAGAAGAATTTGAAGTAAAATTAGAAAATTTAATTACTTTTTTACAAAATAATGTTGACAATTAGAAAGGTTTTATAATATAATTCTATATGTCGCATGACGTATAGAATATATTTGGGGCATTAGCTCAGCTGGGAGAGCGTCACGTTTGCACCGTGAAGGTCAGCGGTTCGATCCCGCTATGCTCCACCAATTTATCATTAAAACCTTATTTTATAAGGTTTTTTTATTTTTTAAACACACTTTTTATAAATTATTTAACATTTCTTTTATACAAGCTAATTCAGATTTAATAATATTGACTTGTTTATATAAATTCTTAATTTTAAAGATAGTTTTTTTATTCATTTTCTTTTTTATTATATATTTTTAAAAAGCTTGATCTATAGTTATATTATTTAATAATGTTTTATTATCTTTAACTTTTAATTTATATTTTGCTTCTATATTTTGGTGAAGTGTAATCGTGAACATTTCCTAAAATATCTCTATATTTAATTATAAAAAAAATATTGTCTATCATCTTTTGTTGGTTTACTACTTTTATTATTTAATTTGTTATAATTTTAGGTATAAAAAAAGAAATAATTTTGACCGACGTTTTTATTTCTATATACTAATTATAGTGTTTTGACTTCATGTTGGTAGCACGATGTCTTTTTTTATATACAAATTGTGTTTGTTTCTTCATCATATAATTCCCTAGATATAGCTGTAATTCTTTCAAGATAGAGTGGACGTTTAAATTCTGTTAATTGAATTGCCCTAGTGTTTGCCATCCAACTTTGAGGAGCACAAACTATAACTCTATCCATTTCTGTAGTACCTTTTAATCCTAATAAACAATATATATTTTCATATATCTTTAATAATCCATAATCACCTTTATAAGAACTATTTTTTGGAACTATTTTTAAATTAAATAAAGATATATTTTGATTGCTTTTTAATAAATCAATAATATTAGAAAATGTTTTAATTCTTAATAAAAGAGTATCTTTATCTTTTACTTGGTTTTCTATAATACCACTAAATTGTTTTTTCTTTTTTTTCATGTATTCGTATTTTCTACCCATTGTTTTTATATAATCAGGGAAAAACATATCTAAATTAGTTTTATGTAACCCAAGTAAGTGATAAAAATTTTCATTATTAAACAGTATAAAAAGTGATTTGTTATTATCTCCTCTATTTACTATAAAAACATATTTTTTTAATTCTTCAAAAGAATTAATTGCATCTTCTAACATTATTACACCTCTTTTTAAAAATAAAAGGAACTTACCATAAAGATAAGTTCCTTAGTGGCAACCTAACGAGAAGTTAGGCAATAGGTTCTTCTATTTTGCGTTTTACCATAAAGGTCGCCGAAGCTAGGCTGGGGCCACAATCTCCCGTCAATAATATTATACTATAAATATAGTATTATTATTCAACAAAATTATAACACAAAATGTAAACATGTGTAAATAATTTATGAAACTTATTCTATTATAAATATTTTTGTTTGTCAATATTTTTTTTTAATTTCATATTAAAAGTCAACTATATTAATAACATATTTTTAATATGATTTAACTAATATATTTCAAATAAAATTTAAAATTATTATATAAATTTTTTTTCAAACTGTCAATTTTAAATTATTACAGAATTTTAGATAAAAACTTGCAAAATTCGATAAAATATGTTAAGATATGTGCTTGTTAAATGGGGAGATGTATATGAAACATAGTTTATTTGGATTATTTCAAAAAGAAAATAAAAAAGAACATCCTTTTGGTCGTGATGCAATTACGTTAAATGAATTTATAACAAAAGAAAAAGTTCAAAGAAAAGAAAGTAACGAAATATCAAAAAGTTTTGAAGAAGATGTTCGTGAATTAAAGGAAAAAAGAAAAGTTGATTTTATCGAATCTAAAGAAAATCAAGAAGTTATATCTATTTTTGATAAAATAATTAATTCAGTTTTAAAAGATTTATTTGTTGAAGACTTTAAAATATCTGAAAAAGCTTTTTATTATTTTTATTTAAAAAATAATAAGTATTTTCACCCTAAGGATATAAATAGTATTGAAAAGTACTTAAATTCTTATTTTAAAAATCATAAAAATAATTTTTTTCTAGCAATTAGAAAAAATTATCGTGAATTAAATAGACTTTTTAGTGAATTATATAAACTAACAAATAAAAAAATTAATTCATGTGATGAATTTATAAAGCTTGGAAGAAGTTATTTAAAAAATAATAAGAAAAGTGATAATGTTGTAAGAAAAGAAATTAATAGTCAAAATGATTTATCTATATCTTATCAAAAACATGATGTTATAAAGAAAGAAAATACTAACTTAAAAGAGTTATTTAAAGAAGAAAAAAATCATCTTAAAGTAGATGAAATAGAAAATGAAGTTGAATATCAGAAGGATTTGAATTACTTATTTGATAAAGTAATTAATGTAGTATCTAATCATCTATTTAAAAGAAATATAGGAAATAGTAAAAATGCCTTTAAATATTATAAAGATAGTTATAAATATTTGAATGTAAAAGAAAGAAATAAGATAAAAAAATATTTAACTAGGTATTTTAAATTGAGAAATAATCCATTTTATAGAAATAATAAAACATATTTAAAATTAAATAAAATTCTAAATCGAATTACAATAAAAACACATGAAAATTTTATTGATTCTTATAAAGAGTTTAGATATATTGGAGAAATTCATTATAAAAAGATTAATACTAAACCTGTAACAAAAAATGTTGAAGAGTCAAAATCTTTTGATGAAACAAAAAATATTCAGAAAGAAGTACCTAAAGTAAAAATGGATGAATTAAGTGCTTTAAGGATTATTTATAGAGATTTATCTTATAAATTAGTAACTGTTATTAATAAACTACAAGAATTAGAAAAAAGTGGTAAAGAGCCTATTCAATTAAATAAGATAAAAAATCAAATAAATTGTTTAGATATTATTTTAAAAGAACTTCATCGAAATATTGAATATTTAAAATTAAATAGGGATGCAATAAGAGAAATAGATGAGATTTCTTTGAAAGATTATTTGTGGAATGATCAAATTGCTTATGTTCGTGATTTAGAAATAGATATAGATTCATTTGTTAAAAGAAAATAAAAAGTATAATTTATAATTAGTAGAATAAGATCTATTGAGGTGTTTATGTCGACAGTAGATCTTATTTCTGTAGTAACTTTTTTTGCTACTTTAATTTTAGGTTATTTTTCTAAAAAAAGTTCATTTATAAAAAATGAAATGATTCCTTTACAGAATTTATTAGTTGGAGTTATTGTTACAGTCATTGAATGGATTATCACAAAAGATATAGAAACATCCATTATGATTTCTGGAATTTTGGCTGGAGGAACTTATGATATATTTCATAATTTAGAAAAAATATTAAAAAAAAGCGTTTAAAAGATAAGCATATATTTAGTCTTCCTTAATATAATTTAATAGGAGGACTTTTTATATGGTTAATAAACAAGGATTGTGGTTTTTAACACTAACAAGTTTAGCTTTAGTTCTTAGTGTGTATTATATTACAATGCCAAATGAGTTGTTACTTACTAATAATGGTAGTATTGGAATAGAAGATACTGTTAATAATGTAATTGAAAATGATCAGGAATCAGTTAAAGAAACAAGTATTATAACAAGCATGCGAGTCGAACTTGAAGAGGAAAGAAATTTACTTTTAAATGAACTTCAAAGTAAACTTTCAGATAATAAACTAACAGTTGATGAAAAAAATGAAGTATACGAAGATTTAAGATATATTTCTGAAATAAGTAGTAAGGAGGCTATGCTTGAGAAGAAAATAAAAGATGAATTTTCGCTTGATAGTTTTATAAAGATAAAAGATGATGTGGTTTCTGTTGTTATTAAGTCAGATAATCATGATAAAAGTTTAGCTGTTAATATTATGAAAAGTTTACAAGAAGAATTTGATAATAAAATGTATATTTCAATTAGTTTTAAGAACTAACATATTTTATTATTTTGCATAAAATACCATGTAGGAGAATGGTATGAAAAATATATTAACAGTAAGAGAAAAAGAGGTATTTACGTTATTAATTCAAAATAAAACAACAAAAGAAATAGCAAAAATTCTTGAAATATCTGAAAAAACTGTTCGTAATCATATATCAAATGCTATGCAAAAACTTGGAGTAAAAGGTCGTGCTGCAGCTGTTGTTGAACTTTTAAAATTAAATGAAATATCACTTTAAAACGTACTATTTTAGTACGTTTTTTCATAGTATAAATTAGGTGATTTATGTTAAAAAGAAAAGCATTAAAAAAAATTTATTTAACTACTTTAGTTTTATTTATTATGTTAATTATAATTTCTTTTGATCATTTGAAAATAAATAAAGATAAAAATATTCTTGAAACTGAATATGTTAGTAATTTTAAAGTTGGTCATCTATATTTATTAAATGAAGATAATTATTTAGTAAAGGTTGATGTTTTATTAAAAAATAATACTATTAATAATATTTCATATCTTTTAAAAGAATTATCAGTTAATAATAAAAAGTTTAGTCCTTTAAAAGGATTTATTCCGAGTAATACAACTATAAATAGTATTGTTGTTGAAAATAGAATAGCTAAAATAGATTTTTCTAAAGATTTATTAAAAGTAAATAAAAACTTAGAAGAAAAAGTAATAGAGGGGATAGTATATACAATTCTTGAATTAGAAGAAATTAGTGATGTTCAAATTACTTTAGATGGAAAACAATTAGGTAAGTTAGAAAAAAGTAATAAAACTTTACCAATTTTATTAAATCAATCTTTTGGAATTAATAAAAATTATGAAATAAATAATATGAAAGATATTGAAAAAGTAGTTATTTACTATGTATGTAATATTAATAACAATGATTATTTTGTTCCAGTTACTAAATATGTAAACTCAAAAGATTCTAAAATAAAAATAATAATTGATTCTTTAAAAGGAAGTACTCATATAGGAACAAATTTAAGTAGTTATTTAAATAGGGAAATGGATATTAATTTTCAAATAGATAAAGATGTTTTAACTTTGACATTTGATTCTTTAAATGATTCTAATTTAGAAAGTGTAACATATTCTCTTGCTAGTAGTATATTTGATTCTATGGATATAAAAAAAGTAATCTTTGAAGTTGATTCAAAGATTATTGATATAATAATTAAAGATTAAACTCCTTCTAGATCAAACTTTGGAATAAAATCTTTACTACTAGTATTATCTAATTGGCAAAAGGCATTTTTAATACCAATATTGATGCAAAAGTCTATAACTTCATTATAGTCTTTTTCTTTTATTTTATGATTTAATTCAGGATATTTTAAAGGTTTTATAATGGTATATTGGTTCATAATACTTAAATAAATTGAGTCTTTATATGTTTCATACAAGTATTTAAGTACATTTTTTGAATCTTCTTTTAAAGTAGGTAGCATTAAATGTCTTACAATAACACCTTTTAGTATATTTCCCTTTTGATCAAATTTACAAGGTCCAACTTGTTTAAACATTTCTGAAATAGCAAGGGATGCAGTTTCAAAGTAATTAGGAGCTTTGGAGTATTTAATTGCATATTTATTATCAAAATACTTCATATCTGGCAAATAAACATCAATAAGACCATCAAGTTCTTTTAAAGCAGTAACCGTATCATATGATCCTGTATTATAAATTATTGGAATATTAAGTCCTTTTTCTTTAGCTTTAATAATTGCTTCTTTAATTCCTAAAATATGAGGAGTAGGAGTAACTAAGTTAATATTAATAGCTCCTTTTTTTTCAAGAGTTAACATAATTTCTGAAAGTCTTTCTGAAGTAATATCTTTTCCATAATTATTTTTTGAAATATAATCATTTTGACAAAAAACACATCCTAAATTGCACCCTGAAAAAAATATTGTTCCTGATCCTTTATTATTTGAAATACAAGGTTCTTCAAAATAGGTAAGTGTTGCTTTAGCAATTCTAATTTTTTCAGTTTGTTTGCAATATCCAACTTCCTTATAACGATTAACTAAACAATTTCTATTACATAAATTACATTTTTCTAAAACATTCATATAAATCACAAATTTTATTATACTAAAATATTTTAAAAAATACTAGAATTATAAGCTTGTTATAAAAAAATTAGAAAATAAAAAAAGTTTAATTTTTTAAAACATATGATATAATAAGAAAAAGAAAGGAAATATTACTTATGAATAAATATTATTTACTTGGTATTAAAGGATCAGGTATGAGTGCTCTTGCAGGTATTTTACATGATCTTGGAAATAGTGTTGTTGGATACGATGATAGCACTGAATATAAATTTACTCTTAAAGGACTTGAAGAAAGAAAAATTAAGATCTATCATGATAATTCATTTATTCCGGATAAGGACTTTATTGTATGTTATTCAAATGCAATAAATCCTGATCATAAAGAATTAAAAAGGTTAAAAAGTTTTAATTTAAAGTATATTCGTTATCAAGATTTAATTGGTAGTTTAACCAAAAAGTATGAAACAATAAGTGTATCAGGAACTCATGGAAAAACAACAACTAGTTTAATGATTTCAAGTATTTTAGATACTGTTTTTGGGGTAAATTATTTTGTTGGAGATGGAAGAGGACATGGAAACCCAGAAAATAAATTATTTGTATTAGAGTCATGCGAATATAATAAACATTTCTTATCTTATTATCCTAAGAATTTAGTTATAACTAATATTGATTTAGAGCATACCGAGTGCTATAAAGATATAGATGATATAATAGCTAATTTTTCAATACTTGCAAATAGAAGTGATAATTTAATTTTATGTGGAGATGATTCTAACGTTTTAAAAATTAAAACAAATAAAAATACTTATTATTATGGATTTAATGATAATAATGATTTAATTGCTAAAAACTTAAAGTTATCAAGTGATGGAAGTATTTTTGATGTTTACTTTAAAGGAGAATATTATAATACTTTTAAATTAAATTTATTTGGTAGACATATGATTTTAGATAGTCTTGCTTGTATTATGGTATCTATCATTTATCAAGTAGATAAAAATATTGTTCGAGAAAAATTAGAAAGCTTCAAGGGGGCAATAAGAAGATTTAATGAAGAAATAATTAAAGATACAATTATTATTGATGATTATGCTCATCATCCAACTGAAATTCGTGCAACTCTTGATAGCGCGCGTCAAAAGTATCCAGATAAAAATATTTGTGCTGTTTTTTTACCAAATACTTATTCAAGAACAAAAGATTTTATGGAAGATTTTGCAACAGTATTGTCAAAATTTGATAAATCTTATGTAATGGATATAAAGTGTGATCGAGAAAATCCTTTAGATTATCCAGGAATAACAAGTGATACTTTAATATCTAAAATCAATAATTGTGAAAAATTAAGTATTGAATCAGTTGATAAATTATTAGAGAATAAAGGTAGTGTAATTTGTTTTATGAGTTGTGCTAATATTACTCCAGTAATTGATGAATTTAAGAAAAAGTTAACAAAATAAGTAATAATTAAAATTAAAAAGTCACAAGTTCTATTATTTCATATAATACTATTGATTAATATGAAAATAGAAATAAATGAAGATAAAATTATTTTGTATTTATATAACTTTTTTTTTAGTTCAATAGATGAAAAAGTGCTTATAAAAGAAATAAAAAAAATTTTTATTAAATTAATAAAATATTATAATATTGATATCCATGGTTTTTATGATTGTATAGCTTATGAAAATAAAAAATATGGAACAATTCTAGAAATTATTTCTACCAAAGAATTATTATTTAACCCAGATCTAATTGATTTAAAAGTAAAGTTTTATAAAAATAAAAGTTTTTATTTAAGATCAAAAGATTATTTTATATTTAAAAATTACAATAATATTTATTATGATGATAAATATTATTATATAGATATAGATATGGTTGATAATTTAATAAGTATAATTGAATTTATAGATATTATATATAATGAAAAAGATAGTTATTTAAAGAGTAAAAATTATCTTAAATAATATCTTTTTTTAAATACTCAAATATAATTGATGATACTAAATATGGTCTTTCTAAATAAGGAAAATGATTAGTCTTTGGAATTTTTATAAGATAAGAATTTTTAATAATTTTATTTAGTTTTATTCCCATTTTAAGTGGAGTAATATTATCATTTTCTCCCCAAAGAATAAGTAGTGGTAAAGTTATTTTTTTATAATATTTTAATAAATCTTCTCTAACAATATTTTGAAATGTTTTAAATAGTCTTAAATCTAGAGTTTTATAATCACTTGATGCAAATTTTGAAAATAAATAGTTTTGATATTTATCTTTTATTTTAGTTGGTAAAATATGTTTTATGATTTTTAATAATTTATATAATTTTTGTTTTAAATAAAGTTTTATATTTTTATTTTTTAATCCAGCAACATCAATTAATAATACTTTTTTAAAATGAATATTTGAAGTAGTTGTTAAAATAGAAATAATTCTTCCTCCAAATGAATGACCAATTAAAATAGAGTTTTCTAAATTAAACGTTTTAATAAAGCTAATTATTAGATCACTATAATCATAGATTGTTAAATCTTTATCTGGAAAAGAAGAATTTCCAAATCCAGGATAATCTAATATATATATTGTAAAATATTCTTTTAAAAAATTGATAAGATATGAAAAAGTTGATCGATTATTACCCCAACCTGGAAGAATAAGTATTTTTTGCTCTTTATTTCCATATTTTTCATAGTATAATTTGATGTTGTTAATGTTTAGATACATATACATCACCAATATATTTTATGTAATTATTTTTAACTTGTTAAATTTTGTCAAATTGGTAAAAAGGAGTTTTCAAATAAATAAAAATATGTTATTATTAGGTTGTCTAGATAATTTGATACATTGTTAGTATAAATCCTACATTGAATTAAATACGGGAATCCCGAGCAATAGTCGGTGTTGAATGCCAAAGTATGTGAGTTCTTAGGAATCCTAAAGACTAGTAAGGATACCCACCGTGTACATATCGCGGGTTTAATTTTCACAATGGTCGGTTCTCTGGATGTAAATTTGTGTAAAGTAAGAAATAGATTAAATTGAAAATCTTTGTCGAATCTATTTCTTTTTTTTGGCTTCTATTATATATTTTTTTCGGTGATAAAATGGAAAATAATTTAGAAGTTAGAAATTTAGTAGTTGAAAATGAAGCTTTAATTTATAGTATTGTAAAAAAGTTTAAAGGTGATGTTGAAGACTTGTTTCAAGTGGGAGTGATTGGACTTATAAAAGCCTACAATAATTATGATGAAAAATTTAATTGTAAGTTTACAACTCATGCATATCGCTATATTTTTGGAGAAATTTACCAGTATGTTTTAAAAAATAAAAATATCAAAGTTACAAATGATCAAGTAAAACTAAATACTGCAATTAATAAAGCAATGGACTTTTTGTGTCAAAATCTTGGAAGAGAACCAACAGATCAAGAGTTATCAAATTTTTTAGAAATACCAATTACTAAACTTGAAGAAATACGAAATGTTTTTAATGTTAAAAGTTTAGATGATCAACGATTTGATTTTAATTTATATGATGTAATTCAAATTAATAATATGTCTGATGAATTAATATTACTTCGAGATGCTTTAAATAAACTTGATATTAAGGAAAAAGAATTGATTTTAAAACGATATTTTTATAATATGACTCAAAGTGAAATAGCAGCACATTATGGAATAAATCAAGTAAAAGTTAGTAGGGAAGAAGGTAAAGTATTAAAAAAACTTAGAAGTTATATGTAATTATTTTTTTAATATGCTATAATATAATATCAGTTGGTGAATTATATGTTAAAAACAGATATCGAAAAAGCAAATAAAGTATTAAATAAAAAATGTTTAGATCAAGACTTATATATGCGTATTTATTCATTTTCAACTGAAAATATAAGTGGATATATAGATTTTTTTGATTTGAAGAATAAGAGTTTATTAACAGTAGGTTCAAGTGGGGATCAAGTATTAAATAGTTATTTCAATGGCTGCCGAGATATTACTTTAATAGATATTAATCCGTTTTCCAAATATTATATTAATTTAAAAATAGCTGGTATATTATCACTTAGTTATCAAGAATTTCAGAAATTTTTTTATAGGTTAATTAATAATTATTATAATTATGGAAGATACAATATGCAATTATTTAAAAAAATTAGTTCTAATTTAAAAACAATTGACTATGCATCTTTTTACTTTTTTCAATTCATTTTCAATAATTATAAAAGAGATAAAATAAGCGATTATTTAATGAATGATGATGAAAGAAATACCAAAGTTTTAAAAAAAATCAATAATTATTTAAAAGATGAAGAAAGTTTTAATAAATTTAAAACTATTTTAAAAGATGTATGTTTTAAATTTATTAATGAAGATATTTTTAAATTTCAAAGTAATGTTAAATATGATAATATTTTCTTATCTAATTTATGTACAACTGTAAATCTATATCAATTTAAAGATTTACTTGTTAAATTAAATAATAATAATTTAGCAGTTGATGGGAAAATGTTAATAGCTTATTTATGGAATACTAATTTTTATAGTAATGAAATTAATTTTGATTGGATCCAAGCTTATGTTATGCCTGCAACAAGGTATATGTTAGATAGTTTTATAACAGAACATCATCATATTTTAGGAATTAATGATATAATTTGTGATAAGAATTATAATAGTGATTTAGTTATGATATATAAGAAAAAAAATTAAATTAAAAAAAATTTTTTTCTTTTTTTTTATATTTTTTTTCTTTTAATTTTAAAAAATTAATACTATTTTAGAATTAATTATTTTATTTAAATTATTTATTTTTTTAAAAAAATAATTTGTCAAATTTTAAAGGTAAAAATGTCAATTTACAAAAGTTGACATTTTTTAAATATGGTACTATGATGAATTTGTTTCGAGTTTATATCGAAGAGAGGAGAATTATTATGAAAAAAATATTTATTTTAATACTTTCTGTTTTATCATTTTTATTATCTAAAAATGTTTTAGCAAAAGAAAGTAAGCTAGTTATGGAGTATGTTAATAATCCATATTACTATAGAGATTGGGGTGATAGTGTAGATACTGGAAAGCTTACTTTTTATAACTTAGATGGTGAAGTTGCATATTGTATAGAGCCAGGTATTCATATTTCAGATGATACATATATTGAATCATCTCTTGATAGTGTTCCATTAACGCGTGATCAATTAGAAAAAATAAAATTAATTGGTTATTATGGATTTGAATATATTGGACATGATACTGTTCGTTATCGGATGGCAACTCAAGCTTTAATTTGGGAAAATATTAGAAATTTAACAACTGAATTTTGGAGTGGGAAAAATAAAACTGGTGAGCTTATTGATGTTAGTTTAGAAAAAAATGAGATCATGGAACTTGTAAATAATCATTATATTACACCAGAATTTAAAGAAGAAACAACAATTTCTATTGATACAGAAGTAGTATTTGAAGATGTTAATCATGTTTTAAAATATTATACAGTTATAAATAATAATAAAGATATTGAGGTTATTAAAGATAATGATAAGTTATATATAAAAGGAAATAAAGAAGGAGATTATTCAATTATATTAAAAAAACTTAAGTATGATAATAAAACAACCATTTTTTATGTAGGTAAGGATGGAGTAAGTCAAAAAATGATGAAATTAAGAATTGATGATGAAGTTGAGACTAGTTTAAATATTTCCATTTTATCTGGACAGTTAAATTTACAAAAATTAGATATGGAAACTAAGACAAATAAAGTAGTTGGTAATTGTTCCTTAGAAAATGCAAAATACGGAATTTATGATGAAAATAATAATTTAATAGAAGTAATTAAGACTAATGAATTTGGAGAAGCTAAAAGTTCTAATTTAAAATTTGGAAATTATTATTTACAAGAAATAGAACCTAGTTATGGATATCTTTTAGATAACAAAAAGTATAATTTTATAATTAATGAAGAACAAATTAATGTTGATTTAAAAGTATATGAAAGTGCCAAAAAGAAAAAATTTACAATTATAAAAAGTTTAGAAGATGACTCTAGTTTTTTAAGTTTAGAAAGTGGAGTTATATTTGAAATATATTTAAATAAAGAAGATGAAGTTTATGGAAAAGTGGTAACTGATATTAATGGAATAGCTGAAATAGATCTTCCATTTGGACGGTACTTAATTCATCAAGTAAATACCCTCGATGGATATTATAAAGTAGATGATTTTGAAATTTTAATAAATGAAGATAGCAATGATATTTATAAAATGCTAAAAGATAAAAAGGTAATAGGTAAAATAGAAATTTTAAAAACAGATTCAAGTACTAATACGTCTCTTTCAAATGCTTTTATAGAAGTTTATAAAGTAGATAATGAAGAAACATTTATTAAAGAGGGGTATACAGATAAAGATGGAAAATTGGTTATTGATAATCTTGATGTTGGAACTTACAGAATAATTGAAAAAGCATCCCCTGATGGATATCAAGTAAATAATGATGAATACTATGTTACTATAAGTAATTTACAAAATGAAGTTTTTCTAAATATAAAAAATGATTCTATAGAAGTAGTAGAAATTGAAGTACCAAATACTTTAATAGATAGCAAAAACAATAAGAAATTGGTATTAATTTTATTACTTAATGGATCATTTATGATTATTTATTCTATAATAAAAAAAGATGAAAAATCATCTTAAATAATTTCTTTTTTATTACTTTTTCCAACTAAATAATCAAAAGATATATTATAATAAAGTGCCAAATAATAAAGCTTAAAGGTAGTAGGAATTCTACTTCCGTCTTCATAATGGGAGTAGGTTCTTTGATGAAATCCAACAGCATTTCCGAGTTCTTGTTGGCTAAGGTGTTTTTCTTTTCTTAATTCTAAAAGTCTCTTACACATTAAAGTAAGATTAATATTTTTTAAAACTTTATTATTTTGGTTACTTAATCCCAGTAAATAATCCATGCTACAATTAAATAAGTTTGCTAGTTCATTACATTTTTCAATAGGAATATCATTTATACCATATTCCCATTTGGAATATGTACTTCTATTTGTCGAAAGTATTCCAGCTACATCTTTTTGCTTTAGATCATGATCAACTCTTAGATCAGCGATCCGAATCCTCTTGTCTTTCAATTTTACCACCCATCTTTATTCTAGTATTTAAAATTATACTCGTTGACTTTTGCTCTTTTGTGGACTAAAATAAAGAATGCAAGAAAAGAATACTACTAAATATTAATACAATTAAAAGGAGGAATTAATATTAAAACAGATATTATAACTAATTATTCTTTAGCTTTAGATAAAGAAATATTTTTTAAAGATAAAGAAGATATAAAAAAATATCTTATTTCTTTAATAGATGAGTATAATTATTCTTATAAAAAAAGTTTAACAAAATTTGTTTTAGAACTTAATTCTAAAAGTTTTTATTTTAAAAATAATCATTTAGATAAAATAAAATATAGTAAAAAGAGATGTTTATATCTTTTGGATAATTTAAATATTTTATTAGAAGAAGCGAATAATATTTTTAATAAAGAAGAAAGATTTCTTTATTTACTTATAAAAAGTATCTTTTTTCATAGTAATTATTTAATTCAAGATTTTTTATTTGATATGTTTTCTTTAAAACTTCATTTTTATTATCAAGAAAATCCTATTTCTTACTATTACAAACATCAATTATTATTTCTTTTTCATCAAAAATTAACCAAAATTAAAGTTTTTTTTACAATAGAATATAAATGTTATAATAATTATAAATCAAATGTATTTAATAGTTTAACTTTAAAAGATCAAATATCTTCCTTAGGACTAATTGCAAGAGCTTTAAAAGAAGAAAGTATTATAACTCTTTTTTCTTTACCTAATAAAAAAATAGATTCTCTTTTAAATAATCAGATATTACTAGAAAAAATAAAAGATGTTTATAAAGATTTTTTAAGCCTTAAATTAAAAATAATTATAAAAAAACAAGAATTATCAAGTAAATATGAAGATTTAATAAAAGAATTTTTAGATCAAATAAATATTATTCAAGAAAAATATAAAACTTTTAAGATTTGTGATCTTATAATTAATTCTAATCAAAAGGGAATTAAAATGGATTTAGTAACATTTTCAATTATTTATAAAAAAACGAAATTTAAAGTTCAATTATCCCAAGTAAATTTTAAATTATATGCATATTTATATTATAATTCTTTAGCTATATTAAAAGATAGAATTTATTGTCTAAATGATTTTGAAAGAGTTTTTTATTACTTGAAAGAGGATTATTTTTCTTGACAAGAATATGCCATATTGCTATAATATAGGCGTTTTTGATTTAGGGGGGAAATATGGAAAGAGAAATAAAACATTTTGTTGAAGAATTTTGGATAGAAAAAAATATTGAAGGGTATGTTTCTGAGATTAATTCAAGAAGTGATTATATTAGTAATTTAAAAAGTGATCCTTTCTTGTTTTTGGTAAGATTTTTTGATAGAGAAGTAATTACAATTGATAAAAAGAAATATATTGGAGAAGCATTTAACTATTCTGATTTTATCAAGGTTAATAATTTAATAGAATTTTGTGGATTTAGTTTTCAAGAATTATTAAACACAAATGTTTCAGTTAGTGATACAAAAAAAAGTCAAGAAATAATTAACAATATTATCATGTTAGAAGATTTTAAAGACGAATTATTAAGTGAAAATTTAAAAAAATAAAAGTACTCAATTTGAGTATTTTTAATTTAAACTGGATTTTGTTTTCTATAATTGATACAATATAAATGGAAGTGATATTGTGAGCAAAATTCAAGTAATGGATTCTAATTTAGCAAATAAAATAGCAGCAGGAGAAGTTGTTGAAAAAACAATGAATGTAGTAAAAGAATTAGTAGAAAATTCAATTGATGCAAAGTCTTCGATGATTAAAATAGAATTAATTGATTCAGGTGTAAAACAAATAAAAGTAATAGATGATGGAATAGGAATGGATAAAGAGGATGCAGTTTTAGCTTTTTCTCGTCATGCAACAAGTAAATTAAAGACACTTGATGATTTATTTAATATTAATTCTTTGGGCTTTCGTGGTGAAGCGCTTCCTTCTATTGCAAGTGTTTCTAACGTTGTTTTAAAAACAAGTGATGGAAAAAGTGGAACAATTGTTAAAATAAATGGAGGAGTTATAGAAAGTGTTTTAAAATGTGATCTAAAAAAAGGAACAAGTATTACAGTTACAGATTTATTTTACAATACTCCAGTTAGATTAAAATATTTAAAAAGCTTATATACAGAACTTTCTAATATAACTGATTATGTTAATAAAATGGCTCTTAGTTATCCCAATATTAAATTTATTTTAGTAAATAATGATAAAGAATTATTAAATACATCAGGAAATGGTGATTTATTAAAAACTATTTTAAATATATATGGATTAGTAGTGGCTAGTAAAATGATCTATATTGAAAAAGAATCAGATGATTATAAAATAAGTGGCTATATATCATATCCTGAACTTACTAAAAGTAATAAAAGTAATATTGTTTTATTAATTAATAATCGAGTTGTTAAAAACTATGAAGTTATAAAAACTATAGTTGAAGCTTATCATACTTTTATACCTAAAGAAAGATATCCATATGTTGTTTTAAATATTAAAGTAGATCCATTTTTAGTTGATGTAAATGTTCATCCAACTAAAATGGAAGTAAAGTTTTCTAAACTTGATTCTTTATTAAATTTGATTTTTGATGTGATAAGAGAAAAACTTTCTCATAAAACTTTAATTCCTAAAGTGGTTGATGAAAATGTTGAAGATAATTATTATAATGATTTTAATGAAACTACTTTAGAAGTAAGAGAAGAAAGCCCTATTGAATTAAAGTTTAATTTTGATGAAGAAAAAATTGTTGATGCTAAAAAAGAAGTTGTAAAAGACTCTGAATTATCAAAAGATTCTGATTTATCTAATAGATTAAAACCAATGAATGCTATTGCTATTGTTCATAAAACTTATATTGTTTGTGAAAATGAAGATGGGATGTATTTAGTTGATCAACATGCAGCAGCTGAAAGAATTAATTATGAGAAGGTCAAAGAAGAAATGAAAAATCATAATAATAATTTAATGGATGTGTTAATTCCTTATAAAGTAGAACTTCCTAAAAATGAGTATTTGATTCTTGAAAAAAACTTTTATTTATTAGATAGACTTGGATTTGTTTATGAAGAATTTTCAGATAATACTATTTTAATTAGAAGACATCCAACATGGTTATCTAGCTCTAAAACTTATGAATCAATTTTAAAAATAATTGATATCATTGTAGAAAATGAAAAGTTTGATGAAGAAAAATTCCTAGATCGAGTAGCAGCAACAGTTGCTTGTCGTATGAGTATTATGGCAGGAGATTATATAACACTTGATGATGCAAATAAATTAATTGAAGAACTTCGTCATATGAAAAATCCTTTTAATTGTGCTCATGGAAGACCAAGTATAATAACACTTACTAATTATGATTTAGAAAAAATGTTTAAAAGGAGTATGTAAAATGAGTAAACTTTATATAAATGATTTATCACAAATTGCAAATGGAAAAATTACTTACTTAAATTTTTTAGAAAAAAATAAAGTAAATTCTTTAATATCTTTAAAAAGAGTAGATCAAATAAGATTTGAAACAAGAAATGTAAGAGAAAATTTAATAAATGAATTTAAAAGTGATATTCATAAAGAAGGTATTAACATAAATTTGTATCCTGAAAGCTTATTTTTTAAAGATAATTTATGGATTATAATTGATGATATAAATTGTATATTATCGAGTAAACTTATATCAACTAATAATTTAGATCCTGAGTTAGAGTCTAAAATAAGAAAAATTTTACCATATGTAAGAAAAATATTAGAATTAAGAAAATATACTAAGATTTTAGAAAATAGTTTTTATGAAGATATAATGCTTTATAAAGACAAAGATAAAGCTTTAATATTAAATGGTGGTGGAATATATTTGCCAATTGGTTATGATGAATTAAATGAATCTGAAAGAGAAGAATTATTAATTTATTATTATGAAAATTATAATAATATTTTAGAAAACATATTAATTCCTAATGATTATCATTTAAATAATTTACAAAAAGATATTGAAAAGGATAAAGTTTTAAAACTTTATAAAGGATTATAATGAAAATCGTTGTAATAGTAGGACCTACTGGAGTTGGTAAAACAAAACTTAGTATTTTTCTTGCTCATCAAATGAATGCTTCAATAATAAATGGTGATTCTATGCAAGTATATCGTCTGTTAGATATTGGAACTGCTAAAATAAAAGAAAACGAAAAAGAAAATATTCCACATTACTTATTTGATATAAAAGATCCAACTGAAAATTATGCAATCTATGATTATCAAAAAGATGGAAGAAAATTACTTGATAAATTTCAAAAAGAAAATAAAAATGTGATAATTGTAGGTGGATCAGGTTTATATTTAAAAAGTTTATTATATGATTATAAATTTCAAGAAGAAGAAAAGATAAATGACTTTAAAAATTTAACAAATGAAGAAATACTTAGAGAGATAAAAAAAGATCATGAAACAAATATACATGTAAATAACCGAAAAAGATTAATAAGAGAACTTAATAAAATAAAAAATAATAGTATTATTAAAAGTGATATTAATAAAAAATTATATGATTTTACAGTAATAGGACTTACTTGTGATAGAGATAAATTATATTCTGTAGTTAATTCAAGAGTTGATTTGATGTTTGAAGAGGGACTTGTTGATGAAGTAAAAACATTATATGATAATAATATTCATAGTAAAGCAATTCAAACTGGAATAGGTTATAAAGAGTTATATGACTTTTTTGATAATAAAATAACACTTGATGAAGCAAAAGAATTAATTAAGAAAAATACCAGACACTTTATAAAACGCCAATATACTTTCTTTAAACATCAAATGGATGTTAATTGGATTACGGTTGATTTTGATAATTTTGAAAATACAATTGAAAATGCTAAAAAAATACTTGATTTATAAAAAATTGACATAGAAAAAATATAATACCATATATTAAATAAAATATATTTTTATGACTTAAAATGTTGCTTTTAAGTCATTTTTTTTATATAATAACAAAGAAGGTGAAGTTTTATGGATAGTATTACTTATAGTGATTTAGAAAAACGTGTTTTATCATATACTCCTTTTGATGTTATGAAATTAAGACGTGCCTATGATTATGCTAAAAATCATCATAAGAATCAATTTAGAGCAAGTGGTGAACCTTTTATTAATCATCCAATAAATGTTGCATACATTTTATCATTCATGCATGCAGATATGGATACAATTATAGCAGCTCTTTTGCATGATGTTGTTGAAGATACAGAGTCAACTCTTGATGAGATAGAAACAAAATTTAATAAAACTGTTCGAGAATTAGTTGATGGAGTTACTAAGATGACTAAACTTGATTTTAATAATAAGAAAGAACTATCTGCTATTAATATTAGAAGACTTATTGTTAGTTTAGCAAGGGATCCGAGAATTATTATTATAAAGCTTGTTGATAGACTTCATAATATGCGAACACTTGAGTATAAAAGTTTAGAAAAACAAAGAGAAAAAGCTCTTGAGACATTAGAAATATATGTACCTCTTGCTTATTATATAGGTGCTAATAAAATACGTGATGAACTTGAAAATTTAAGTTTTAAATATTTAAAATCAAGTTTGTATGGAGATATTAAAAAACAAAGAGAAGATTTAAAGAAAGAAACTAAATCTAATTTAGAAATTGAAGTAAAAAAATTAGAATCTTTATTTAAAAAGCATAATATAAAAGTAAAGTTTGAAATTCGTTATAAAGATGTTTATAGTATTTATAAAAAATTACTTACTAAAGTTAGTTTTGAGATGATTCATGATATGATATCAATTAAAGTTCTTGTTAAAAATGTTAAAGATTGTTATATGGCTTTAATGCTTTTACATGAAGTTTATACTCCAATTAATGATCGATTTAAAGATTATATTGCTAAACCTAAAACTAATATGTATAGAAGTATTCATACAACCGTATTTGGACCAGATAATAGACTATTGCAATTTCAAATTAGAACTTATGATATGGAAAGAGTTGCAATATTTGGTCTTACATCTTATTGGTTTCAATATAAAAATAATGCAAGAATTTATATGCAAAAAGATTTAGAGAATAATTTTCAATTCTTTAAAGAAATTAAAGAACTTGATAGTACAATACTTGATAATATAGAGTTTTTAAGTCAAGTAAAAAAAGAACTTTTTGGAAGTAATATTTATGTTTATACAACTGGAGGAGATGTTATAGAGCTTCCAAGTGGTGCAACTGTTATTGATTTTGCATATAAAATTCATACTGATATAGGTAATTCTATGGTAGCAGCAATTGTTAATAGTGAAGCAGTTCCACTTGACTATGTATTAAGTAATCAAGATAAGGTTAGAATTATTACCGATGAAAGTGCTTATGTACCAAAAGAAGATTGGCTTGATAAAGTAGTTACAACCAGTGCTAGAAATAAAATTATGGATTTTATAAAAGAACATGAGAATGATTAGAAATGTTTTATAGTGTTTTAAGAATTATCAGATTAATTATATTAATAGGTTTATTATTATATCAATTAATTAGATATATGAAAATTATTTATCTTTTTAAAAATGGAATTGTTGTAAAAGGATATATTAAAGACTCAAAAATAAGAAGAATATATCGTGTAAACAGAGTACATGACTATTATACACATGCAACTTATGAGTATGAATATAATGGTATAAAATATGTTGCTAAAGATAAAATGATTGGTACTATAAAAATGGATATTGGAGGAGTAGTTGATATTTATATTAATCCAAATAAATCAAATGAGTGTTTAACACCTCTTGAATATAAAAATAGAAATTTTTATTTAATTGTAGCAATTATTTTACTTATGATTGTTATTGCAATACTACTTTATTATATTTAAAAAATATATATTTACAAATTTATTTATAAATGCTAAAATACTTGACATAAAAGTTGAATTTGGTCTTTTATAGATTATTATTTTAAAATATTATACTTTGATAATTAAGTAAAAGGAATAAAAAATGAATAGGAGAAAATTATGGATAATAAATTAAAAGAGTTAGCAGATTTAATGTTTCCGAATGTTACAAAGACAATCGAAGATTATGAGATGATGTATCCAAAAAGGAATTTAAAGGAGGGGGCAAGAGTTACTAGGTTTGCACCAAGTCCTACTGGATTTGTTCATATGGGAAGTTTACTATCTGCTTTTGAAGATTATAAAGCAGCTCGTGATACTGATGGTGTATTTTATTTAAGAATTGAAGATACTGATCAAAAAAGAAGTGTTGAAAATGGAATTACTGGAATACTTTCGGATTTAAAAAACTTTGATATTATTCCAGATGAAGGAATGATAGATGAAGAACATGAAGTAGGAGAATACGGACCTTATATTCAAAGTGAAAGACGAGAAATATATCATACATTTGCAAAAGATTTAGTATTAAGAGGACTTGCATATCCTTGCTTTTGTACTCAAGAAGAATTAGATGAAACAAGAGAAATTCAAGAACTTAATAAAGAGCGAATTGGATATTATGGATCATTTGCAAAGTGTCGTAGTTTAACAATAGATGAAGCAATCGAAAAAATAAAAAAGGGAGATGAGTTTGTTGTTCGTTTAAAATCACCTGGCGACTTTAATAAAAAAATTACTTTACATGATGAAGCAAGAGGTGATATTGAATTTCCTGAAAACGATTTAGATATAGTTCTTATTAAATCAACTGATAAACTTCCAACTTATCATTTTGCTCATTTAGTAGATGATCATTTAATGCATACAACTCATGTAATGCGTGGAGAAGAATGGATTGCATCATTTCCAATTCATGCACAGTTATTTGAAATATTTAATTTTACTAAACCTCATTATGTTCATCTTGGAGTTGTTATGAAAATTGATGAGGAGGGTACAAGAAGAAAACTTTCTAAAAGAAAAGATAAAGAAGCAAGTGTTGAATTTTATCATAAAGAAGGAATTCCTAAAGAGGCTGTTAAACTTTATTTAATGACAATTGCAAATTCAAACTTTGAAGAGTGGTTAAATAATAATCCTGATGAAGATTTAAGTAAATTCAAATTTGATTTTAAGAAAATAAGTGCAAGTGGAACGTTATTTGATGTTGAAAAATTATTTAATATATCTAAAAATTATATGAGTAAATTAAGTGCTTCTGAAATTTATAATAATTTACTTATCTGGACAGAAGAGTTTGATCAAGAGTTTAATGATGTATTAAAAAAACATAAAGAATATGCTATTAATGTCTTTAATATTGAACGAGGTGGTATAAAACCTAGAAAAGATTATAAGAGTTATTCAAGTATTCGTAGTTTTGTTTTCTATATGTTTGATGAATTATTTGAAAATCCTAACTATTCTTGGAATAAAATAACTGATAAAGAAGAAATAGCAAACATTTTAAATACATATCTTAATTCTTATCTAAATTTAAGTGATAAAGATTTATGGTTTTCTAAGATTAAAGAAATGTGTGATAAACTTGGATATGCATCTAATATGAAAGATTATAAGAAAAATCCAGAGGACTATAAAGGATCAGTTGCTGATGTATCAGGAGTTTTAAGAATTGCTCTTACAAGTTGTGGTAATACACCTGATTTGTTTGAAATAATGAATTTATTTGGAGAAAATAGAATAAAAGAGAGATTTATGAAATGTTTAAATAGCATGAAATAAATCTTTTTTTTTACAAAAATTTCATAAAATATTTTAGCACTTAATGTTGACAAGTGCTAAAATTGGTGCTATGATGGATCTGTAAATGAGGAGGAAAACATGAAGAAAAAAGAATTTAAGGCAGAATCGAAGAAATTATTAAATATGATGATTCATTCGATTTATACAAATAAGGAAATATTTTTAAGAGAATTAATTTCTAATAGTAGTGATGCAATTGATAAGTTATATTATTTATCTCTTACAAATGGAGATTTGAAAGTAAATAAGAATGACTTAGAAATAAGAATTGAACTTGATAAGGAAAATCGTACTATAAAAATAATTGATAATGGTATAGGTATGACTCAAGAAGAGTTAGAAAGTAATTTAGGTACGATTGCCAGAAGTGGCTCAGAATTATTTAAAGAAGAAAATTCTGATTCTAAAAATTTGGAAATTATAGGACAATTTGGAGTTGGTTTTTATTCTAGTTTTATGGTTTCTAAAGAAGTTCATGTACTAAGTCGAAGTGTAAATAGTGATAAAGCATATCTATGGAAGAGTAATGGAGAAGATGGATATACAATAGAAGAAAGTAAGAAAGATTCTTTTGGAACAGAAATTACTTTATATTTAAAAGATAATAAAGATGATGAGACATATGATGAATTCTTAGAACCTTATACAATTGAAAGAATTGTTAAGAAGTATTCTGATTATATTAAATATCCAATTAGAATGGATAAAGAAATAGAAAAAGAAGATAAAAAAACAAAGAAAAAAGAAAAATTTGTTGAAACTGAAACTCTTAATAGCATGATTCCAATTTGGAAAAAGAATCAAAAAGATGTAAAAGAAGAAGAATATCATGATTTTTATGTTGATAAATTCTATGATTATGAGCATCCTTTAAAAGTTATTACAAGTAAAGTTGAAGGTTTAACAAGTTATAATGCTTTATTATTTATTCCAAGTCATGCACCATATAATTACTATACTAAAGAATATGAAAAAGGCTTGATGTTATATTCTAAGGGTGTAATGATTATGGATAAATGTGCAGATTTATTACCAGATTATTTCAGTTTTGTTAAAGGAATTGTTGATAGTGAGGATATTTCTCTTAATATTTCAAGAGAGACAATGCAAGAAGATAGACAAATTAAATTAATTGCAAAAAGTCTTGAAACAAAGATTAAACGTGAACTTGAAGATATGTTAAAAAATGATAGAGATTCATATGAAAAATTTTATGAAGCTTTTGGTGAACAATTAAAATATGGAATTTATTCAAGTTTTGGAATGAATAAAGAAATGCTTCAAGATTTATTGTTATTCTATTCTTCAAGTGAAGAGAAATTAGTAACACTTGATGAATATGTTAAAAGAATGGGTGATAATAAAGTTATTTATTATGCATCAGGTGAAACAATTGATAAAATAAAACTTCTTCCATCAGTTGAAGAAGCCTTAGCAAAGGGATGCGAAGTATTATTCTTTACAAATTATTTAGATGAATTTGTTATTAAAACAATAGGTTCTTATAAAGAAAAGAATTTTATGAATGTTCAGAATAGTAATTTTGATTTATCTACTGATACTGAAAAAGAAGAATTAAAGAAACAAAATGAAGAAGCACATGACTTATTTAATTCTATGAAAGAAATACTTGGGGATAGTGTTAAAGAAATCCGTTTTACTAATAAATTAAAAAATCATCCTGTATGTTTAATTACAGAAGGAGAAGTATCTCTTGAAATGGAAAAAGTTTTAAATGCTATGCCAAATGGAGAGAATGTTCAAGCAAGTAAGATTTTAGAAATTAATCTAAATCATCCAATATGTAATAAATTAAAAGAATTATATGAAGAAAAAAATATTGATGAAATAAAAAAATATACAAAAGTTTTATATGGTGCATCTAGACTTATTGAAGGACTTAGTGTTGATAATCCAACAGAGATAACTAATTTAATATGTGATATTATGAGTAAATAATAGATTTTAGGTAATAATATAAAAGGAGAGTGATAATATGTTACCAAAATTATTTTATGATAGTATGTTAGATGATGTAAACTTTAAGGGAATGGAAAGTGATATTTATTTAAAAGATGGAGTATATCATGCTGATATAGATATTCCTGGTTTTGAAAAGCAAGATATTCATATTGAATTCCATAAAGGAACCATTACAATAAAAGCTGAAAAAGAAGAGAAGAAAGATGCTGATGATAAAAAGTATATTCGTCATGAAAGAAGATATAATAAGTTAGAAAGAAGTTTTTATTTTTCTGATATTGATGAAGAAAATATTAAAGCAGAGTATAATAATGGAACTCTACATTTAACTATTCCTCAAAAAGCTGAGGTATCTAAAAAACAAATTAATATAGAATAGGACTTTTAGTCCTTTTTCTTTTTCTATAAATAATAGAAGAAGTATAGTTTTTTTTTTTTAAATATTTGATATACTATTGATATAAAAGGTGATTAACTATGATAGATGATAATATTAAAATTGATAAACAAAAACTTCCAAAGTTATTACAAGAAAGTATTGAAAAATTAGAAGAATATAATAAAATTATGGAATATAGATATAATAATATTTTATTTCCAACTTATAAGAAATTAATTGATGAAAACAAATAATTTAAAAAGTATTAAATTAGATAAATTTTAAATTAATACTAAATAGTTAATATTTTAAAAGAATTTAATAAATAAGGGTTATTGTAGGAAACTATAATAACTTTTTAAATTTTTATTTGTATTTAAATAAACATTATTGTATAATACATATAGATTTGGAGGAATTATGGATAAATTAGCAAAAGAAAGCGTTTTACATGTACTAAATTTAGCAAGACTTGAAGCAAGTGATGAAGAAATAGAAAAATATCAAATAGAATTAAAAAAAATGCTTGATGAAATTGATAAAATAAAAGAGTTAAATGATTTTGATGAAGATATTTTAATAGCACCTTGGAGTAATAATAGTGTTTTAAGAGAAAATGATACTTTAAATATTTCATCATCTGATATTTTAAAAAATGTTCCTAATAAAAAAGGAAGTTTTGTTGAAGTAGATGTGGAGGTTTTAAAAGATGAGTAAATATTTAGATTTAAGTATTCAAGAAATTCATGAATTATTATTAAGTAAAAAAATTAAAGTTATTGATTTAGTTGAAGAAGTAGGCGAAAGATATAATAATAATAGTCTAAATGCTTTTATAACGTTTGATATAGATTATGCAAGACGCGAGGCTTTAGAACTTGAAAAAATAGAAGTAGAAAAAGATAATTTATTATTTGGTATTCCTATTGCTATTAAAGATAATATTATGGTTCAAGATTTAAAGTGTACTTGTGGATCACATATTTTAGAAAATTTTGTTAGTGTATATGATGCAAGTGTTGTAAAACTTATTAAAGAAAACAAAATGGTAATTGTTGGAAAAACAAACATGGATGAATTTGCAATGGGATCAACTTCAGAAACAAGTTATTTTGCTGCTCCAATCAATCCATGGAATAAAGATAAAGTTCCAGGAGGATCAAGTGGAGGATCTGCAGTTGCTATTTCAGGTGGAATTGTACCACTTTCTTTAGGATCAGATACAGGAGGATCAATTAGACAACCTGCAAGTTTTAATTCAATTGTTGGAATGAAGCCAACTTATGGAAGAGTATCGCGTTTTGGTCTTGTAGCTTTTGCATCAAGTTTGGATCAAATTGGTCCTATGACAAGAAATGTTTATGAAAATGCAATCCTTTTAAATGCCATTAGTAAAAAAGATGATAAAGACTTAACTAGTTTTGAAACAAATGAAGATTTTACTAGATTAATTGGTAAAGATGTTAAGTCCCTTAAAATTGCCATTCCGAATTATTTTGTATCAGACATTGTTTCTAAAGAAGTTTTAGAAGTTTTTAATAAAACGGTTGAAATATTAAAAGAAAGTGGTTGTGATATTCATTATATTGATATAAAACATATTGATAAAGCAGTTGTTCTTTATCAAATAATTGCTATGGGTGAAGCAAGTAGTAATTTAGCAAGATTTGATGGAATAAGATATGGACTTTCTTTAAAAGAAGATACATTAGAAGATTTATACAAAAAAACCAGATCTTTAGGTTTTGGAAGAGAAGTAAAAAGAAGAATTATGGTTGGATCATATATTTTAAGTGGAGAAAATGCTAAAGTATATTATAATAAAGCTTTACAATTAAGAGATGATTTAAAGAAAAGTTTTGAAGATATTTTTAAAGAATATGATCTTATTCTTGGACCAACTAGTAGCCGAGTTGCATACGATCTAAATAGTAATAATGATGATCCTTTAAGAAGTTTTATGGATGATGTACTTGTAATGCATGCTAATATGGGAGGATTTCCTAGTATGAGTATGCCTATGGGATTTATTGATAATCTTCCAATTGGTCTTCAAATAATGGGTAATAGATATGATGAATCAAAAATATATATGCTAGGATCATATCTTGAAAAAAAATTAAATTTGGGAGGAAAAAATGAGTGATTATAAAAAAACAATTGGAATAGAAGTTCATGTTGAGTTAAAAAGCAAAGAAAAACTTTTTTCTCCATCTATAAATAACTATGGAAGTTTTGCAAATAGTAATGCTAATATTATTGATCTTGGATATCCTGGAGTACTTCCAACTTTAAATAAAGAAGCAATTGATTTAGCTATAAAAGCATGTCATGTTTTAAATTGTAAAATTAGAAAACAAATGCATTTTGATCGAAAAAATTATTTTTATCCAGATAATCCTAAAAATTTTCAAATTACCCAGGAAAGAACTCCAATTGGATATGATGGATATGTAGAAATAGATGATAATGGAGTTAAGAAAAAAATAGAAATACTAGAAGCTCATATAGAAGAAGATACAGCTAAAAGTATCCACTCTAAAAATAGTACATTATTAGATTTTAATAGGGCAGGTGTTCCTCTTATTGAAATAGTTACTAAGCCATGTATTACATCATCAAAAGAAGCGGTTTTATATCTTTTAAAACTAAGAGAACTTTTATTGTATGCAGGGGTATCCGATTGTAAAATGGAAGAAGGTTCTATGAGGTGTGATGCCAATATTTCAATTAGTAAAACTTCAGAACTTGGAACTAAAATAGAAATCAAAAATATTGGTTCAATAACAAATGTTGGTCTTGCAATTGATCAAGATAGCCTTCGTCAAGAAGAATTATTAAATCAAGGAATCAAATTAAAAGAAGAAACTAGAAGATATGATGCTAAAGAAAATAAAACTATTTTGATGAGAGTTAAGGAAACAGGAAATGATTATAGATATTTTCCTGAACCAGATATTCCTTATTTTACTTTGACAGATGAATATATAAATCAAGTAATTTCAACAATTCCTGTAAATGCAAATATAAGACGAGAAAAGTATTTAAATGCAGGAATTAGTCCTATAAATGTTGATAAATTAATTGCTAATAAAGAATTAAGTGATTATTTAGAAAGTGTTGGAAAAATAAATTTAAAAACAGCATCAAATTTATTACTTGGAGATATAAGTGCTTATCTTAATAAAAATGATATTTCTATTTTTAAAACAAAACTAATTTCTTCTAAAATGAAAGAAGTAGTAGAATTACTTGATAATGGTACTATAAGTAATAAGAATTTTAAAGAAATAGTAAATGATTTAATGGAGAAGGATTCTTCAATTTCTGATATTTTAAAAAATAATGGTATTCAAAATGTTACAGATAATTCTTTAGTACTTGATCTTATTCAAAAGGTACTTGATAATAATATAAATGCAGTTCAAGATTACTTAAATGGTAACAGTCGATCATTAAAATTTTTAATGGGAGAACTTATGAAAGAAAGTCGTGGATCGGTTAATCCAAGTCTTGCTAATAACTTACTTGTTGATTCTTTAGAAAAAAGAAAAAATAGCTAATAAAAATATATAAAATATCTCAAAAAAGACTTGATTATTAATAACTTTTTGTATACAATTATTTTGGGTGGTAAAAATGTCAAAAAAGAGAATTATGACTGAAAATTCAGAAGAATCTATGAAAAGAGAAGAAAAATTAGATAAGTTAGAAAGACAGTTTATAGAATCTTTAATTAAGTTAAGAAAGGATCGTCGTCTAACTCAACAAACAATGGCAGATGATGCAGGTGTTATTAGGGAAACTATTGCAAGAATTGAGAATTCTATTACATCTCCACAAGTAAATACCCTTTTAAAAATAATTGAACCATTAGGTTATACAATTAAACTTACAAAAATTGATTCTAAAAAATTAGAGCAAATTAATAAAAAGGCCTAAACCTTTTTATTTTTTTTAAATATTTAAATGGAATAGTAACTTTTAAATACTTACTATTTACCTCAAAGAAAAAGATAATGCCTTCTTTTGTAATAATAAAATTATTATAATTATTTTTAATAGGTTTAGTTTTTTCTATTAACATTTCTTTATTATTAAAATAATTATTTTTAATTAAATATTTTTGACTTATTTTAGATAAATTAAAAAGTAATGATTTATTCATTTTTAAGGCATCATTAATTGTTATAAATTTATTATCTAATGTATTATAATTAAGTATTTCTATTTTATTAATTATTTTTATTCCTAACTTTATTGTAATATAAAAGAAAATTGAAAGATAATTCTTATAAATTTCTTTTTTATAAGAAATAGTTAAAGAATAGTTTGTATTGTTATTAAATTTATTATTATAAAAGTCATGTAAATATTTTTTAATAATTTTATCTATTTCATAGTTTACTAAATTATATTTTGTATTTAAATAGTTAATATTTAAATTAATATTGTTCATAAAACCTCCATTTAATTCTATGAATAATAAATAAAAAAATTATATTGATTAATCAATATAACCTTGGTTTTTAATTTCTTGTTCTAAAGCTTTTTCACTTATATATAAATCACTTATTCTTGATAATGTAGTTTTTTCATTTCCATCTTTAATAAATAAAATAATATTTGTTTCATCAAATGTAAATTTTTCTTTTAAAGATTTAAGATCTGAATCAGATAACTTAATAGTATTTATATAATAACTTAACAAGTTATTTTTTTTAGAAACTTTTTCTAAAGTATCTTGAAGTATTTTACCATCACTTTCATCTGAAAGATATAAAATAAATGTTTCTTTATTATCTAACTTAGAATTTAAAGATTTTAAATCAATTTTTTGTAAAGAACTTTTAGAACAAGCACAAATAAAAATTAAAATTGTAATTCCTAGTATTATTTTTTTCATGTTTCACCTCAAAAAATATCATAACATAGAAAAATATTGTTGTAAATAGATAATAAATTTGTTATAATTTTTATAGAAAATAGGTGACGATATGAGAAAATTAAAGTATTTATTATTTCTTTTCTTGTTTTTTATATTTTTTGATGTAAAAGCGTTGAATGAATGTACAACTCTTGAAATGTCACGTCTTAAAGAACTAGCAAGTAATGTAGAGTTTAAATATGATTATAGAATTGAACAAGTAAAACTTATGGAAAGTGATTTATATTCTTATCCTGAAGTATATTATTCAGTTACAGCTTTAAATTTAAATGATGATTTAAAAGTATATATGGAAAGTGATCCAGATTATGAATTTACTAATTTAAATCCTACAATTGATGGATTAATAAATGGAACAAATATAAAAATAAAAATAATTGCATATACAAGTAATCTTTGTTCAGGTAAAATTGTATTAACCAAAAATATATCCTTACCATACTATAATTTATTAAGTGAAAAAGAAGAATGCAAAACTTATAAAGATTTTAAATATTGTCAAGAATTTGGAAGATTTTCTATTACGGATGAAGAATTTTATCATGAACTTGAAGAATATAAAAAAGAAACTCCAAATAACTCAGAAGATAATAGTAGTGATAATAAAAAAATATATGATTATTTTAATGAATATAAGTATTATATCTTTGGAGTAGTAGGAATTATTTTTCTTTTAATTATGATACTTATAATTAAGAAAAATAAAAAGAAGGATCGTGATTTATAATGAAAAAAAGAATTATTTTTTGCTTAATATTAAGTCTTTTTTTACTTAAAATGGATGTATATGCATTCGATAAACGTCAATTATATAATTATGAAGTAACAAGTCTTGTAAGAGATGATAATGGAAATGTAACTGTTAGTGGATGGGCAATTCCTAATGCAGGAGTAGATGATGATAGTAATGGTTTTTCTCCTTCTATGGATGATAATCTTGGAAGCGGCAGTACGGGTAGCTGTTATGGAGCTGCTTGGTCTTTTTATGAATATACTCTTTATGTAGTTGGGATTGATAATAATGGAAATTTGATAACTGATGAAGGAAAAAGAGTTAAAATAGATACCAAAAGAGGAAGTGGTATAAGCTTAACAGAAGCATTGTGTTATCGTTCAAATGCTAATAGCAATTGTGTGTGGAATAGAAGTTCATGCTATGAAAATGTTGGCTGGACTTTTAGTTATAATGAAAATGAATTAGTAGCAAAAATAAGTGAAAAAAATCTAAGTGATTTTTTTAAAAATGGTTATGCTTTATATATGAGATTGAATCCAACTCCACCTTTTTTTGAAACTAAAATTAGGGAATTTGCCCTTGCTGCCCATGCTGGCGTAATAAAAGGATTTGGAAATGATTATACATACACAAATAATGGTGATAACCTAACTGTAAAGGTAATCGCTTACCATGGAAGATATCAAAGCTGTAATGGAAATACATGTCAAACTATGAATGATAATAAATTTATTGAAGGAGGACAGTATTCAGTTGTTGGTTATACTAAAGATTTAGTCAACAGTAGACTAGGATTTTATGGCGTTACATATTATCAAATTAAAATTGGTGATACTTATCCATATATTCCGGTTTCCTGGGTTGCTCCTTTAAATGTAACAATTTTACCTTCTCCTTCAAAAGTTCGAGATGTATCTGGTTGTGATGATGATAATAAATCTCAAGTACCAAAAACAATTGATTCTGCAACTTGTGGAAATGAAGCGACTTTTAGTGGTGATAATTATTCAACATGTAGTGTTAATAAATATAGTTATTATACTAAGAAGTGTTCTGAAAGTGATTTTAAAGCTTCGTTTAAAATAAATAATTTAATGAATGAAACTAGGTTTTATTTAAGAAATGGTGGAGGATTTGAAGTAAATGGAACTGTATCCACTAAGCTTGAATGTGAATATACTTTTGACATTGAACATTTTAAAAAAGATTATAATGATGTAGTTTATAATTTAAATGTTTTAGATAACGGATCGCGTGAATGGTATTCTAATAATTTAATAAAAGAAAAACTAGAAAATATTTTTATTAATTATTCAAATCAAACAAGTGATATTACTTCTTGGAATTCGGAATATGATTTTACAAAAATAAATGCAACTGTAAAAGTTGATGGAAATGAAGTATCTAAGTTAACTGTTGAAACTAATGATATAGTTAATGAAAAAATTGATTTGAATGGAGATATGGTCAATGAAGAAAATTTTTGTATTACTGGAAATGATAATAAGATTGAAAAATTATCAATTAATTCTCGTGAATATGTAATTAATACAAATGTAAAATGTGGAGAAAATTGGAATGTTATGCTTAGTTTACCAGAAATGTGTTTAAATATGGCAAATGGAGAAATGACTTCATGCACAGCAAGTAATGTACTTGTTGGTGGAAAAAAATATTATGTTCCAAGAAATAAAACTAGTGGAAATATAACTCTTGAAGTTAGTAATTTAGGATATGATGGAAATTTCAAAATGAATTTAACTAAATGTGCATATAGTTCTGGAACTGAAAGAAAAGTTATTTTTAGACAAATAGATATAACTGATCCATTTTTATCAGAGTATTCAAATAATAGAAGAGTAATAGGAAGAAATTATTATAATAACAAGTATAATTTTGTAAATATTATTAAAAGTGATATATGGCAAGAACTTTATCAATTTAAATATAGTCTTAGTAAAGTTAATATAGAAAATATCAAAAAAAATACTTTAAGTGATTCAGAAAGAGTAAGTAGTTATCTTGGATCAAGATGTTACTTTAATAGTGTTAATAAATGGGTTTGTGAGTTTACAAGAAATAATTCAACAGAGTCAAGTGGAAATTCAAACTTTTTTACAAAAGTAGATATTCATGAATAAAAAATAACTTGTCATGTGAAAAAAAATATTATATAATGAATACATAATAGGAGGTGGATTTACGAAAGTTGCAATGTGGGCAGTCTTCATTTTCATCTTAGGAATATTTGGAATATTTTTAATTAATTTGTTTGGAGTTATTACAACAACTAATCAACAAGACTATACTTTAATTAAAAATTCGGTTGAAGCTGCTATGAACGATTCGATTGACTATGCATCCTATAAATCGGGTTTTTATCTTTGTGTTGATAATGAAAACTTGGAACATGATAGTGATGGAAGAATTGTTTTTAATAGTAAAAAAGATTATCATTTAGTTTTAAATAGACCTAATATACTTGAAGATGTTTCAAATTGTAATTTTTTAGAGGGTGAAATTAAATTAAATGAAGATGTTTTTGTTGAAAGTTTTTTAAGAAGATTTGCAAATAATATAAATAATAATAAAAGTTATGAAGTAACAATTGCTGAAGTAATTGAGTATCCACCGAAAGTAAGTGTTCGAATAGATACTTATAATACCTATGGTTCAAGTGGTTCGACAACTCAAGAATTTGACATGGGAGATTTTAATATCAGAAATCAAATAGATGCGATTTTTGAAGAAAAGAGTTAGAGAGGGAAAATATGAAAAAATTAAAACAAATTTTATCAAATAAGAATACGGTTACATTTATAGGAATTGTACTAATAGTATTAGTATTATACTTTTTCTATAATTATAGAGTAAGTCAAGCAACTACACCAGTAAGAGTTCCTTATGCAGTACAAACTATTGCACCACGTACTCAGATAACAAATGACATGATAGGTTATTTAGAAATAACTCAAAGCGCTTTAAAAGGAAATGTACTTACAAATGTTAATACTCAAATTCTTGGAATGTATACAAATGTTAATAGTATGATTCCAGCAGGAAGCTTATTTTATCAAAGTGCTGTTGTAAGAGAAGAAGAATTACCAGATTCATTCTTAATAAATATAACAGAGGGATATGTTCCTTATAATTTTAGTGTTTCTATGTGGTCAACTTATGGAAATTCCATGTATCCTGGAAATTATGTTGATGTATATTTTAAAGGTGTTGGTGATGATGGATTATTAATGGTTGGAAAATTAATTGAAAATGTTAAGATTTTAGCTGTAAAAGATTCTAGTGGACATCATGTATTTGAAAATACAACTGAAGAAAGAGCACCAAGTCAAATTATTTTTGAAGTTCCAGAAGAAATTCACTTATTACTTAGAAAAGCTGAATATATTCGTAATGCAGAAGTTATCTTAGTTCCAACAAATGCATCTTTGCAAGCTGAAAATGGTGAAGAAATTAAGATAAATGTAACTAGTGAGACAATCAGACAATATATTGAATCTATGTCTAGTAATATAAATTAGAGGTTATCCATGAATCAAGGTATCAATGTATATGATTTAAGTCCTACTAGTAATGAAAATAAAACCAATACTGAAATTAATGCTGCCTTATTTTCAAACATAGACTTTGGTCCTTTAAAAGAATATTTACAGGACGATAATATTACTGATATTTCTTATAGTAATAATGGACAAGTTTGGTTAAAGTCTTTAGATAAAGGTGTTTATCGTGTTGAAAATCCTGGAATTAATAATGAGTTAATGGAGAAAATAGCTTTTCAATGTGCAAATATCATGGGTAAAACTTTTAATATGGCAAGTCCTCTTTTGGATAGTGAATCTTCAGAACTTCGTATGAATTTTATTCATGATTCAATTGCAAGAAATGGTATAGCAGCAGTATTTCGTAAAACACCAGCTAAAATAAGACTTAAAAAAGAAAAAATAGTTGAAGAAAAATATATAACAACTGGAATACATGATTTTTTAATTGAATGTGTAAAGGGACACTGCAATATGATTGTAAGTGGAGAAACTGGAAGTGGTAAAACAGAGTTAGTAAAGTATTTAGCAAGTCATACAGCATTTAATGAAAAAATAATTACAATAGAGGATACTCTAGAACTTCACTTAGATGCAATTTTTCCTGAAAGAGATATTGTATCAATGAAAACTAATAATATAGCTTCATACTCTGATGTATTAGTTGGATGTATGAGACAAAATCCTAAATGGATCTTACTTTCTGAGGTTAGATCAGCTGAAGCTGTTACAGCTGTTCGTAATTCTATTTCATCAGGACATAATATTTTATCCACAATTCATGCGGATAAAGCTGCAAGTATTCCATATCGTTTATACAGTTTATTGGAATCTAATATTGATGTTGAACAATTTATGACAACAATTTATCGTTATATTCAACTTGGAATTCATGTTCGAGCTCGTTATGATAAAGTAACTGGTAGATTCTTAAGAGAAGTATGTGAAGTTACAGAATTTTTTGTAAATGATGAAAACAAACCAGAATCAAATACAATTTATAAAAAGAATATAGATGGAACAGAAATAATAAATAATCCATCTAGATATTTAATTGATTATTTAGAAAATCAAGGAATTGATTTTACTAATAAAGATTTTGATAATATTAAAATAACTCCACCATTTGAAGAACAAAAAGTTGAAAATACAAATTCTAGTAATCTTAATTTAGAAAATCAAATTGTGAAAAAGGTTAATACAAATAATATAAATCCATCTATTTTAAGTATGGAAGAGGAAGAAATTTTATAAAAGAAGGTGATTAAATGGAATTTATAATTATATTACTTGTTGTTTTATTCGTTGTATTATATCGAAAAAGCAATGGGGAATCATTATATAAATTCGTATCAACAAGTTTAGGTAATGTTTATGATAAATATGCCCCTTATTCTTTTAAAGTAATAAGAGAACGTTGTAAAGAAATGGGACTTGAATATACCAAGAGACAATATATTATTCAAGTTGTAGTATTTGCAAGTTTAGCATTTATTATTTCATATTTATACTTTTATAATATTGTAATTTCATTCTTTTATGTAATAGCAGTTGTTTCAGTTATTCCATATCTTGCATATCTTAGATGTAAAAGACTTTATAGTGAATTTATTTTTGAGCAAGTTCAAGTTTATGTAACAAACACAATTATGGAGTTTCAAACAACTCAATCATTTGTAAAAGCTCTTGAAGGAGTATATGATTCAGGGGTTTTAGAAGAACCACTTAAAACAGATGTAAAAGTTATGATTGATCTAGCATATCATAATGGAGATGTTATGGAGTCTATTACTTATATGAATAGTAAATATGACTTTTATATGACAAGAAATATGCATCAATTATTTTTACAAGTAACAAGAGAAGGAGCACATGATACTGTTCAAGTTCTTGATAATATGTTACTTGATGTTGATGAGCTTGTTGAAGGAGTTTATATTGACAGAATGAATAGAGATGCCTTTCATAAATCATTTGTTACTTATGGAATTACTTTGTACTTAATGGTTATGCTTGTTCAATGGCTAATCGGGAAAGAAACTTATATTGAACTTGTAAATTCAAATATTTTAATGCAAATAGGTCTTCATATAGTTATTTTATTCAATAGTTATTTTCTTCTTTCAGGAGAAAAATATTATAACGAGAATGTGGGTGCTGAATAATGGAATTTGCAATAGTTGTCTTAATTATATTTTTTATGCTTAGTTATAGTGGAGCTATTAATACAAAAAAACTATATAGAGATAATAAAGCTTTGTTTTCTATGTTAAAAGAAAAAGATTATGATTTTTTAGTTAAAACAAAATATGGAGCTGATGCTGATCCTGATATTTACTTTGAAAAAAGAATTAAACAAGGAATGATATCAGTTGTTGTTGTACTTGCAATTTTATTATTTAATTTTTCTTGGATAAATTTAATTGTTGGATTAATAATTATAATTGTTTTATATAGAAATCAATATTCAAGTTTAAAAGGATTTTATAAAAAGAATTTAAGTGTAATTGATCAAACTTTACCTTATTATTTAAAAAGTATTGAAATACTTGCTCAACATTATACTATACCAGTTGCAATTCAAAGATCAATTGAAACAGCACCAGATATGTTTAAAGATGGGCTTGAAGAAATGGTTAGAAAAATTGATGCTGGAGATTCATCAATTGATCCATATCTAGAATTTGCCGAAAAATATCCTGTAAAAGATTCACTTCGGATGATGAGACTTCTTTATAGATTAAGTATTGGAGCTCAAGAAAACAAACAAGAGCAACTTCTTGTATTTTCTAAAAGTGTATCTTCCCTTCAAAATAAAGCAAGAGAACAAAAATATGCAGCAAGATTAAATAAAATGGAAAAGAAAACTATGTCAATGCTATTAGTAACTGGTGGTGGAACGATGCTTGTGTTATTATTTGCGATGATTTATATGATGATGAGTTGGATGTAAAATATTAAAAAATTAATTGATTAAATAAAAAATTAATGATATACTAAATAATGTAAAAGTAGAAAGGAGAAAAAGAAATGAAAGAAGCAAGTGGAGAATTATCAATGACTTTAATTGTTATTGTTGCTGCAGGAGCAGTTTTGGCAATTTTCTTAGCATTTAGAGGACCAATTTTTAATACAATCAACAATATGTGGGGAAAATTTAGTGGTCAACAAAATACTGTAATGAATCAAACAAATAGAAGTCAATGGGGAAATTAATAGAATTTAATGATTGTGTGAGTTAAATTGAAGAATTATTTCAATTGATTGTATAGAATGGATGTGATTTAGTATGAGAGAAGCTATTGGTGGTTCAATATTATTTTATATTATATTAGGTTTTATTGGAGTCTTTATAGTATTTATTGCGATAA
>CACZOV010000039.1 GCA_902782915.1 uncultured Erysipelotrichaceae bacterium
AGAGCAAGATCATTTCTAAGACTTGCAACTAATATTCAAGGAACTGGTTATTTGTTTTCTAATGAAGTAGTAAAAAATGGCTGGCATTATGTTTCGTTAACAGAAGATAGAGGGTTAACAGCAGATGCAGTTGCTCAAGGGTATCGTATTTCTTATCAAGATAAAGCACAGTTTTATGATGAACAAACTCCTAATTGGAAAGTCGCTTATAATCAAAAACTTAGATGGTCAAAAGGATTGTTAATTAATTTTAAAGAATCTGGTTGGAAGTTATTTAGAAATATCTTTTTAGGAAAAAAATACGCTAAAGTAAAATGGAATTTTGAGGAAAAAGAAGAAAGATCTATTTTAAAAAAGATCTTTAAAGGAATTAAAGATCGCTTTATTATGTTTGATACTTTTATGCATTTATTACCAACAAATGTTATTAATTTATTTAGATGGATTTTAGTTGTACTGATCCTTAGATCTTGTTATTGTTATTCAATGGGAATAAATGATGTTAATCTTTTCGCAGGAGGAACTTATCTTGCTGAAGTTTTAAGATATTTCTTTGATATTCATATTCATATATCATCAGGTGCAAATGCTTTATGGCAAGTATTTTTACTTGGTGTGTGGGCAAGATTATTTTATAGAATTGGTGCCTATATTGAACATATTATAGTTCCTTGGTATATATTATTTTTAGAAAGAAAAAGAATTAAAAAGATGCCTTTATCTAAAATATTTTTATATAGTTTGATATGGCCTGTTTTTGATATAATTGGACGTTATACAACTTATATTGCTTTATTTAAAGATGTTGGATGGAAACCTGTTCCACATACAAGTAAAATTACAATTGATGATTTAAATAAGGATTAAAACTAATTTGTCAACTAAAGTGTTAAATAGTAGAAATATCATATTTTATATGATAAGATTAATTTGTACAAAGGTATTTTAGAGGAGGAACAATGAAATTCTTAAAGATTAATGCCAAGGTACTATTGATTTTATGCTTATTTAGCGGAATTTTATTCTTAAGTACAGGATGTGGAGAAAAAGACAAAGAAAAAGATGCAACAGATACACCAGTTGTTGATAATAATTCAAAAGAAAGTGATGGAAGTAGTAGTAATAATAGTAGCGCATCAGCAAGCACTGATACAAATCAACCAACAAATGAGGCTACTAAAAGTGTAAATAATGAAAAAGTAGATTATTCCGTTTGGGTTGCAAATACAACTATTAATACAGATAAAAATCAAAGAAGTTATAAGGTTATTTGGGGAGATACATTATGGTTAATCTCAACTGCATGGGAAGTACCTTATCAAGAAATAGCAACATACAATCACATTCCAAATCCTGATTTGATTTATGTTGATCAAGTTATCTATAATCCTTTATTTAAATAAGAAAAATCAATGACCTAAAAAAGAACTATTTTTAGTTCTTTTTATTTTACATTTAAATAAAAATCTATTATAATATTTCGTGGTGATTTTGGTGTATAATAATTATATTAATGAAAAATTAAATCAAAAGATAGAATATGATACTTTTCTATTAAAAGAATATTTAATTATTTATATTAATTTTTTAATTAAATATCCTAAAGAAGAAGGTATTCGACATGAATTAACAAAGTTTTTAAAAGATTATTATGTAAGTTCTCTTATAGAATATCAACTATTAAACAAAATTAAACATTTAAAAGCAAATGAAAAATTAGAAGATGAATGTATTAATATTTTAGAAGAATTAGAAAATATATTTGAAAGACAATTTCAATACAATGAAGATATTTTAAATGGATACGAGGATGCTTTGTTTTTTGGAGAGCCATTAAGAGCAGTTGTTTGGAAAAAAGATTTTGTTAGTATTGATAAAATTAAAATGGATAAATATATAAAAAGATTAGAAAAAAATAAATATTTATTTTAGAAAATGATTTATTAAATTTACAAAAATATACATTTATTAAAGATATTTTATTAAATATTTGTTTTATAAGTACAATAAAACTAACTTATAATAGATTTACATTTAGATTTAATGTATTTAGAGGTGATATTATGTATATAGGAGATATAGAAATTAAAGAAAAAACAGTTTTAGCTCCAATGGCTGGAATATCAAATTATTCTTATATGAAGATATGTGAAGAGATGGGAGTAGGATATGCAGTTACTGAGCTTATAAGTGCTGAAGCTATTGTAAGAGGCAATAAAAAAACTTTTGAAATGTTAAAAGGACTAGATTTATTAACTATACCTGTTGCAGTTCAACTATTTGGATCAAATGCTTCAACTATTTCCAAAGCCGCGAGTATTTTAGTTAATGAATATAAAATTAAATTAATTGATATTAATATGGGATGTCCAGTTCCAAAAGTTGCAGTAAAAAGTCAAGCAGGATCTGCTTTGCTTAAAGATTTGAACAAGATTTATGAAATTGTATCAACAACTGTTCAGAAAGTAAATGTACCAGTTACAGTTAAAATTCGAAGTGGCTGGGATATGAATTCAATTAATGCTGTTGAAGTTGCAAAAATATGTGAAAGTGCTGGTGCAAGTGCTATTACCGTTCATCCAAGAACAAGAAGTCAAGGATATTCTGGTAAAGCCGATTGGAATATCATAAAACAGGTAAAAGAAAATGTTTCAATTCCTGTTATTGGGAATGGAGACATAACAGATATTTATAAAGCTCGCGAAATGCTTGATGTAACAGGATGTGATTTTATCATGATAGGGAGAGGATTACTTGGAAACCCTTGGTTAATAAAAGAAATTAATTCATATCTTGATAATAATATTATTCTAACACCACCAACTCCAATAGAAAAAATAGATATGTGTTTAAAACATTTAAATTATTTATTAAAGATTAAACCTGAAAAACTTGTATGTTTAGAAATTAGAAATCATATAGCATGGTATTTAAAAGGCTTAAATGGTAGTAAAGAAGTAAAAGAAAAAATATATACGATGACTAATATTCGTGATATAATAAACACATTAAACGAATTTAAGGAGGACTTTATATGAAACCATTGAGTTATAAAAGAATATGTGCATACTTTTTAGATATTTTAATTGTAAGTTTTATATCTTTAGCATTTACTTATTTTATTCCAACAAGTAAAGAGTATGATGATAATATAAATAAATATCAATCATTATTAAGTGAATTTTCTAGTGAAGACATAGAATCAACTGAATTTATTAATCAGACAAATGATCTTATTTATATTCTAAATAAAGAGAGCATTCCTGTTACTATTGTTAATTTA